>NZ_QTZO01000014.1 GCF_004025585.1 Pseudodesulfovibrio sp. S3 | reverse complement strand
AGGCAGGGAGCCACCCCGAATCGATCAGCTTCTTGCCGCCGATCACCGGGCGGCCAAAATCCAAAGCCGCATTTTTTTGGTTCTTTTTTGGGGCGGCTCAGCCAAAAAAGAACCCCGCCGGGAGGGCTGAAAAAAAACATGGAGGAGCGATGAGCGACGGCTCTTCTTCAGACTTGCTGCAAGGGGAACACGCACACATCCGCGAAAAAGGACATGGAATGCCTTTGGTGCGGCACGCACCAAACAATGCCTCTCGCGCCAAAGGCGCGCATCCCAAAACAAGAAGCCGCCCCCTGGGCGGCCTTCCTTATTTCTTAAAAAAAAGCGTTCATAGGCCTACACAAGACCTGAAAGGTCATACGTGTCGGCCTTGTCAATCTCCACCTCTACGATGGTCCCCAACTCAAGCGGGGTGTCGGGCGGAGCGCTGACATACGTCACCCCATCCACATCCGGGGCCTGGAACCATGCCCGACCGATATACAGACCGGGCCATTCGTCGGACGGCTGCTCTATGAGCACCGGCAGGGTCTCGCCCACATAGCCGGACAGGATGTCCGCACTGATGCCTGCCTGGAGTTCCATGAGGGAGTCGCGCCGGGCGATCTTGATCTCGTCCGGTATCTGGTTGTCCATGGCCGCGGCCGGGGTGCCTTCCTCGGGCCAGTAGGGGAACACGCCGAGGTGGTGGAAACGGGTCTGTTCCACGAAATCCATGAGCGCTTGGAACTGTGCATCGGTTTCGCCGGGATAGCCCACGATGAACGTGGTGCGCAGGGCGGCTTCCGGGAAGAAGGAGCGTACCCGGTCCACGACCTTTTTGGGGTCGCGGGCGAACGGTCGGCCCATGGCCGAAAGCACGTCCGGGTGGGCATGCTGGAGCGGGATGTCGAAATAGGGCAGAAAGGGTGGACCTGTTTCCTTGAGCAACGAGAGCAGAGGCTCGGTCAGCCCGGCAGGATAGAGGTACATGATACGCAGCCACTGCAGCGTGGAGAGGGAAGAAAGTCCCTTGACAAGTGTGGCCAGATCCTGGTCCTGGCTCAGGTCCGATCCATAGGCCGTGGAATCCTGCCCAACCACGATGATCTCGGCGACCTGGTCGGCGAGCAATCGGGCCTCGTTGATCAGGAAGTCCACGGACCAGCTCTTGTGCGGTCCGCGGATGGACGGGATGGTGCAGAACCGGCAATTGTGGGAGCATCCCTCGGACACCTTGAGGTAGGCGTAGGAGGGACCTGTGGACAGACTTCGGGGCGTGCCGCCAGGGACGTTCACGGCCAGGGCCTTGGCGGCCATGGCGGGCCAAAGCCCGATTTCCTCGGTGTTCAGCCACAGATCCACTTCGGGCAGGCCCTCTTTGAGATCCTGACCGTATCGTGAAACCAGACATCCGGCCACGCAGATCAGCGGCTTTTTACCCGTATCTTCGAGTGCTTCGGCGGCATCTCGAACGGCGTCCAAGATGGTGGAAATGGATTCTTCCGTGGCGGGCTGGATGAAACCGCAGGTATTGATGAGCACGAGATCAGCCTCGGCTACCTCTTCCACCGGGACCATGGCGGAGCCGAGCGCACCCAGAAGCCGTTCGGTATCCACGCGGTTTTTTGGGCACCCCAGGCTGATGGTGTGTGTTCTTATGCTATTGAGAGCCGGTTGGGACATTTTCATTTCCTTTGATAAGCTCGTCCAAATGCGATATTATTCTTGCGGTGTCAAATGCCATAATGGCCGGAACAGTGTGCACAGGTAAGGTAAGGAGGTCAAATTGATTGACGGATCGTATGTTGACAGCAAGCGATATGTCATCGGTGTTATCGGCGACATCCCTGCCTTGCTGACCTTTTGGCAGATGTTCAAGGATCAGTCGAACGATGAGACCTTGAAGGAAATCGGTGTGGTGGCCGCCTCCCTGCCGGGCGAGTCCGTTCTGCCCGGGGCGGATGATGCCGGGCGGACTATTCCCACCTATGCCGGTTACAAGGCCATGCTCGAC
Organism: Pseudodesulfovibrio sp. S3; assembly: GCF_004025585.1. NCBI lineage: Bacteria > Pseudomonadati > Thermodesulfobacteriota > Desulfovibrionia > Desulfovibrionales > Desulfovibrionaceae > Pseudodesulfovibrio > Pseudodesulfovibrio sp. S3. The sequence continues at coordinate 71,695 of NZ_QTZO01000014.1, read as the reverse complement.
AACCACCCCGAGATCAACATGGTCATCGAGGCCACGGGCAGGCCGGGGCTGGTGCATGAACTGCGCAACTACCTGCCGCCGTCCATCACGCTGGTGGAGCGCGGTGCAGCCAATTTCTTCATCAACCTGCTGACCTCCGGCAACATGTGGGTGGCCTGCAAGCTCGACCTGCTGCACACTCAGAACATGCTCAAGACCATCGTAGACCAGATGGATCAGGAAATACTCTTCCTGAATCTGCAAGGGGAGGTGGTGGGCATGAATCAGACCGTTCTCGACAGGACAGGACAATCCAAGAAGGCGCTTCTTGGCAAACATTATTGCGACATTTTCAATCCGGCCCCGGAGGGGGAGTGCGAGCAATGGGACGACCCGTTTGAAAAGAGCATGTCCACCAAGGCGCATGCCGAGGCAACGACCAGTGCCGTGGGAGAGGACGGCCGGGTTCAGTATTATCGTATTTATACCACTCCTATCGTGGATGAGGACGGCGTGATCAGCAACGTGGTGGCCATCCGGCGGGATATTACCCAACGCCGGAGCATGGAGAACAGATTGCAGCAGGCCGAAAAGCTCGCGTCCATCGGCGAGTTGTCCACATATATGGCCCATGAAATACGCAACCCGCTCTTTTCCATCAGCGGCTTTGCCAATTCCCTGATGCGCAGTCAGGGGGTGGATGACAAGGCGAGGGAAAAATTGGGCATCATTCTGGACGAATCCAGACGGCTGGACCAGATTCTCAAGAGCCTGTTGAATTTCACCCGTCCCACCGAGGCCGAGGTGGCCGAGGTGGACCTGAACGAGTTGGTGCTTGCCACCATGGATATCATGCGGCTTCCGTGCTCGAACCAGAAGGTGGTGCAGCATGTCAGTCTTGACGAGTCCATGGCCAAGGTCCGGGCCAACCCCGATCTGATCAAGCAGTGTCTGATCAATCTGGTGAAGAATGCACTTGAGGCCATGGAGGGGGGCGGCAGGCTTCTCGTCACCACCTCCATGAATAAGGATAAGGCCCTGTTGGCCGTCGAAGATACGGGCGTAGGCATTCCTCTGGATATCCGCGACAAGATTTTCAGTCCGTTTTTTTCCACCAAGGACAAAGGCGCCGGATTGGGACTGGCCCAGATTCACAAGATCGTGGGCGAGCTTGGCGGCCACGTGGACCTGATGTCCGTGGAAGGGGTCGGGACCAAGGTGACATTGTTTCTGCCGCCCTTATTGGCGGTTGAAGAAATCGGCAACTCCGAGTAGCCTCATCCCCCTGAAGTCAAACCAGCTCAGGGGGATTTTTTCATATGGATACCATCGTATTGGCGACCAACAACAAGGGCAAGATCAGGGAACTCTCCGTCATGTTGGAGCCATTCGGTCTGCAGGTGAAGAGTCTGGCCGAATTTCCGGAGATCGGCGACATACCCGAGACCGGCGACACCTTTCTGGAAAACGCCTTTATCAAGGCGCGGGCCGTGTCCAAGATAACCGGACTGGTGGCCGTTGCCGATGATTCGGGGATAGAGATCGACGCATTGGGCGGCCGTCCCGGGGTGTACTCTGCCCGCTATGCGGGCGAGGCGTGCGACGATCATGCCAACAACGAGAAGATGCTGGCCGAGATGCAGGATGTTCCGGACGGGAAACGCACAGGGCGGTACCGCTGCGTCATGGCCGCCAGCGCACCCAACGGCACTGAGATCAATACGGACGGCGCCTACGAGATTTTGGTGGGCCGCGGGTACAAGGGCAAGGGCGGTTTCGGCTACGACGTTATCGTCATCGACCCTGAGTTGGGCTGCCATGTGGCCGAGCTGGACTCCGAAGTGAAGAACAGGCGTTCCCATCGCGGTAAAGCCATGCACAAGCTGCTTGCGCAATGGCCGGATTTTTGGCGGAAGGTGCAGGCGTAAGGACTTTCGGCTTCGAAGATGCTCCGAACTGTATTCGGTATGCATATCCGCCCCCTGTCCGGGGCGTCTATTCCATCATCAGGGTTTCGGGCATGGTCGGCATGGCTCCGGCTTGGCCGCACACGTGCGCAGCCACTGCGGCGGCGCGGCGGTTGATGGCTTCCAGGGGCCAGCCGAGCAGGAGTCCGAGCACCAGGGCTGCGGTAAAGGAGTCCCCTGCGCCGATGGTGTCCTTCACCTCGACGGGGTGACCCGGCAGGTCGGACATGTCGTCGGGAGACAGGAGCAGGCTGCCCCTGTGGCCCCGAGTGAGGACGGCCAGCTTGAGGCCGTGTTTTTTCATGAGCGCATTGAGGGCGGCCCTGTCGTTCCGGGGCAGGGAAAACATGGCTGTCACCGTGGCCAGTTCGTCTTCGTTGATCTTGAGTACGTCGGCCAGGTCCAGGGAGCTGGTGATGATTTCGGAGGTGAAGAAGTTTTGCCGCAGGTTGATGTCATAGACCTTGAGCGCATTGGGTGCGGCATGGAGAAACTGGTGCACGGCTTGTCTGGACACCGCTGAGCGCTGGGCCAGGGAGCCGAAGCAAACGGCGTCCGCTTTGGCAGCCAGGGTCAGGGCCGCCTCATCCAAGGTCAGGAAATCCCAGGCCACATTGTCGGGAAAGGCATAGGTGGCCACGCCATCGGCATCAATGCTGGCATTTACTGTGCCGGTGGGGTGTGCCCGGTCCAGGGACACGGCGTCAACGTTCAGGCCGTAGTCGACCAGCAGGGAAAGGGCCTCCCGGCCCAAGTCGTCGTCACCCACTCGGGAGACCGGCACTCCGACCCCGCCCAACGCATTGATGTGATAAGCAAAATTTGCTGGAGCACCGCCAAGGAGGCGTGTGTCAGGCAGCACGTCCCAGAGGATCTCACCCAATCCGACTGCAAGAAATTGCGGCATGGCTAGCCTGCCTTTTGCACAATGGTCTTGAGCCGTTCCTCGGCCCTGCCGCGCAGGTCGCTGTCGGATGCGGCGATTCGCTCCAGGAGCGCGAGCATGTTTTCCAGTGCTGAGTCCATGAGCGGATGGTCGGGGCCCAGGGCGGCTTCGTAGACGGAGAAGCCCTGCTCAAAGGTCTTGAAGGCCTCTTCATCTCGGCCTGAAGACTCCAGGAACAGGGCCAGGTTGCACAATGCCTGGGCCGTTTCCGGGTGTTCTGAACCGAAAATCTGTTCACGGATACCGAGGCTTTTTCGGAAATGCGCTTCGGCAACGGGGCGGTTCCCCAACCTGTCGTGCAGCAGGGCCACGACGTTGTGGCTGGATGCCGTCTCCGGGTGGGCTTCGCCGAACAGATCGGTATTGATGGACAGGCTCCTTGCGGCCATGTCCAGGGCTTCCTTGGGGCGGTTCAGGGCTTCCAGCAAAAGGGCCAGATTGTTCAGGCAGGAAGCCGTGGCCGGATGTTCGCCGTCCTGCACCGTTTCGAGGATCGCGAGGCACTGCCGGAAGGTCTGTTCGGCTTGGTCCAGGCGCCCCATGGACTGGCGGACCATGGCCAGGCTGTTGAGTATGGACCCCATGACCGGGTTGTTTTCGGTAAAGATTTCCTGCTGCAATTCAAAGCAGGCGGCAAAGGCGGCCTCGGCTCGGGCAAGGTCTCCGGCAGCCCAATGGACCGTGGCCAGCCCCTCAAGGTCGTTGACGATGTCGGGATGCTGACCGCCCTTGACGGCCACGTCCGTTGCCATGGCCGCTTCGAGGAGGGCGATGGCTTCCGTGTGTCGTTGCTGAAAGTACAGTGAAAAACCGGCCTGATGCATGACGCGGTTGGCAGCTGCGGTGTTGACTCCCAATTCGGCCACGAGGTCTCGGCAGGCCAGGACGTGCGGCATGAGCCAGTTGACCACGGGCCAGTTTTGCGGCTCGGCATCGGGCAGGATCAGGTTGAGTCCGTAGATGGCTCGACAGGCCCATTCCCTGGATTGTTCTTCGTCAAAGGAGGCGCGCAGGGCGTCTCTGGCATCGGTGCGCAGGGCAAACACCTGATTGTCCGCATCAACGTCGATGAGGTCGCGTTCCACCAGAGGATCGATGATGGCCGTGGCCGCGAAGAATGCGGCGGCTGGGTTGATCAGGGCCGGGTTGTGCGGTGTGCCGTCCATGGACAGGGCAAAGTCGTAGGGCAGGGACGATTCAGCCAGCATGGAGGCCATGAACAGGGCTTCGGCACCGCCCAGCGCCTCTCTTTCAACTTCTTTGACGGCGGCCAGTATTGATTCGGGACTGCGTTGTTCGCTTTGATCTGTCACAGGGGGAACTCCTTGATTGGCGGACACGCGTATCACTATCCGGTTTACAGTGGGAATTCAAGAAGCGACACGGAAAAGGGTGCTGCCCGGAAAACCGGACAGCACCCTTGTACATTTTTTGCCAGCGGCTAGCGTTTGATGGAAATGAGCGTGTTCAGGAGCGTGTCGGACGTGGTGATGACCTTGGTGTTGGCCTGATACCCTCGTTGGGTGACGATCATGTCTGCGAACTCCTGGGCCATGTCCACATTGCTGTTTTCCAGGGTGTTCTGGGAGATGGTGCCGCGTCCCCGGTCTTCGGCAACGCCTTCGATGGCAGCGCCGGAAGCCTTGGTTTCCACGAAATTGGTCTGGCCGTCGCGGCGCAGTCCCCATGGGCTGTTGAACCGGTATACGCCCACCTTGTACATTTCTTCGGTTTGCCCGTTGGTGAAGTGCCCGCTGAGGATGCCTTCGCGGTCAACGCTCAAATAATCCAGATATCCCCAGGAGTAACCGTCCTGGATATGGTACAGGGTTGCGGACGGGGAATCGTAGTTGGTGGTGACGCGCGCGTCCCGGTTCATGGAATCAAGCGCCACCAGGTTGCCCACGTTGGTACCGACATTCGCGGCTGTCCCGGCGCCGGAACCAACCCAGGACCCGGTGTCGGAGTTGATGCCGAAATCATAGGAGATGGTTCTGGTCGTGCCCACGGCACCTCCGTTGCTGCCGAAGGTGTAGGTTATCTGCGGCAATCCGTCCGCGTTGAAAGTGGCTGGAACCCAGGAATTCAGACTGGTTCCGCCCGCAGCGCTGGTCCCTGTCGGGTCAAGGGCATAGGCTGCCTGTCCGACGAGATGCCCCTGGCTGTCAAAGGTCAGAACCCCCACTCCGGCAAGCCCCGCCGCCGATGTCCCGAAGGCGCTGGAGCCGTCCGAATCTGCTGGCAAGGCGATAAGGTACTCCCAATAGCTGTATCCTGGAACCGCGTTGGAAAGATCATTGGAGGTGACCGGATCGAAATAGATGGTCATGTCATGGCTGTTGCCGTCTTCATCGTAAACGGAAATGCTCGTGGAATATTCCGGCAGTGAGCTCCCGAAAGGTGTGGAGGCGTTGCTCTGATTGGCGTTGTATGCTTCGAGCATGGCGAAGAGCGGACTGGAGGAGTTGGTGAACAGGTCGGCCGCTGTGTGGTCGAGGTTGGTGACCACCTCCACCGAGGATGTCGCAAACGGATCGGACCGGATCAGACGGGTTGTTTGGCCGTCGACAGCCACCTCCTCGTAGGGAAGCTGGATATCGGATACGGTCGTCGCCCAAACGTCGTTTTCGGCGTCATAGGCATAGCCTTGCAGCCGGTAGTCGTGGGCGTTTACAAGATACGCATCGTTGTTGAACCGGAACGCTCCGGCGCGGGTGTAGTGGGAAGCGCCGGCGATCGGACTGAGCGGATCGCTGATGCCGAAAAAACCTTCGCCCGTGATGGCAAGGTCCGTGACCGTGTTGGTGGTTTCCAGGCCGCCTTCGGTGAAGATCGTTCGTATCTGGGAAATGCCCACACCTTTGCCGATCTGGCTCACAAAGTGGGCGCCGGAATCCGATTGGGAACTGCCTGTGGCGAGCTGTTGGCTGATGAGGTCGCCGAACAGGATGTCCGCCCGCTTGAAGCCAACCGTGCTGACATTGGCAAGGTTGTTGGCGACTACCTGCATGCTCGCGTTGTGGGCAACCACGCCTGTGGCTCCAACGTACATACTGCTGAAACTCATACTTCCTCCGATCCGGTTCAAACCGGACTTGCGGAAACCACCGGGAGACCCATTCCCGGAAAAAAGTTCCCGACTCCTTCTCTAAGGAAATATAAAGCAAAGGTTATGCCAACAATAAAATCTTAATATTCCGAATGGTCATGATACTCTTTGCCTCGGCAGATGATGCCCATCCGGCAAAAGGGAACACCGGGAGCGGCCCGAAGGTCGGGAAAAGTGTTGCCTGATCTTTCCCTTGCAAGGAACCGGGAGCGCGCGTACTCTTGCCCGACTTTGAAATCAGAGTGACACCAACCGAAAACAACGGAGCTATAGAATTATGAAACGGATCTTTCCCCTGCTTTGCATCGCCGTGCTGACCCTGGCCCTGACGGCTTGTAACCAGGAACCTTCGGTCAAGATCGGCATCGTGGACGAAGCTGCCGCCTTCAAGGATAACAAGGTCGCTACCGAGGCCATGGCCTACCTCCAGGAGTTGGGCAAGCCCCTCCAGGCAAAGGCTGAGAGCGCCTACAAGGCCATGCAGGAGAACCAGACCGAGGAAACCGTGGCCGCTTACAAATTGGCCATGGGCGAATTGCAGAGCACCATGAACGCCGAGCAACAGCGTGTCGTGGCCATGGTTGACGCCAAGTTCAGCGAAGTGCTGGCAACGTACCGCGAGGAAAAGGGGCTGACCCTCATCCTGAGCAAGCAGTCCGTTATCTCGGCCAGTGAAGCCGTGGACATCACCAGCGACATCGTGGTCGCCATGAACGCCCTTTCCCTGGATTTCACCAAGCCCGCCGCGGTGCAGGCCGAGGAAGTCAAACCCGAAGCTGAAGCTGAAAAGGCCGCAGCCACAGAGCCTGAAGCTGAAAAGGCTACAGTTGCGGAACCTGAAGCCGAAAAAGCTCCAGCCGCCGAATCTGCTGAAGAAAAAGCTGCCGAATAAGCGCTTCTGAACTGAACACAAGAAAAGGCCTGTCCATGCATGGACAGGCCTTTTCTCATATATGTCTATATAAAAGATATGAGCTGAATTCAGTTTTCGTCCAGGAATTGCTTCATGCAGTCGCTCGCCTGTTTGAAGCGCGCCTTGAACTCGGCGAGCCTGTCCCGTACCGAGGACAGTTTCCCGTTCCTGGCGGCATATTCCATTTCCAAGGCCATGTCGGACAGGGAGCTGGCGTGGACCACCCCGGACATGCCCTTGAGGGAATGGGCCAGCTTGGAAACACTTTCTGCATCGGCCGCACCGAGGGCCTCGCTGAAGGAGGCCATGCGTTTGGGGCCGTCTTCCAGGAAGGCAGCAACCAGTTCCCTGGCCAATTCTTCATCGTTGGCCAAACTCATCATGAACTGCTGAACGTCAAACACGTTCTTTCTCATAACCACACCCTTAATGGAAGAGTAACTGGTTTTATTTAGCATCTGAGTTCGATTTAGCAAAGGTGTTATTGGACGCAATAGGTGGAAGCGTTTGTCGGGAACCGTCGTCGCAGGAACAGATGCCTCCGGCCAGGCGGTTCCATCGGCCCTCTGAAAAGGTCAGGAGCACTTCCTGTACCGTCCGGTACGCGCAGTTGTACAGACAGTATCGCACGGGCTGGTCTTTGAAGGAATCTGACACCTTGCGTGCATAGGAATAATGCGCCCTCACCCATACATCAGAAGAAGGGTCTGTCGAAACGATGCGACCGTACGCGTCTTCCACGCCCAGGCCGCCCCGTTGCGGAGCTGTTATCACCGTGGGGCGTCGGATGAGTGTGGGGTTCTGTCGGTGCAGGAAGGACATTTTGGTGTTTCCGCAAAAGAGCGCGCCGCAGTGGCGGTCTCCGTATTGGTATACGAGCCCTCCGCCCGGCTCGGTAAGGGCTGAAGTCGCTTCGTGCATGGTCCGGGCATTGACGGAGTCGTATTTCCGACCGAGAGCGGAAACCTCAATGCCGTTGAGGCATTTGAAGGGGTGCTTGGGAATCAGCTTGTCCTCCCATTGGTCTGTCCGCCTGAAAAAACGTATCCGGTGGTTGTCCCTGACCCGCAATGCCTCGATCATGATGACCATGGCCAGGCCTCTTGCCGCGGTCCTGCATCCTTTGTGATGTTTGACCTTCAGGGTATTTCCCGCACGAAACAGCAGCCGGCCGCAGAGCAGGGCCAAATCTGCCGGTCCGCCGCCGGAGACGAAGTGTGTCCCAACATCCCGGAGGAGCGAGGAAAGAGTTCCGCTCCAGTTTTCGGCCGTGTGGTCGGTCAGGATTTTCAGGACCGCGCCAATGGCTTGGGTTGGGAGAAGGGGAAGAGGCGTTTGTTCAGGCAGTTTTCCGACACAGCAGGAACTGGCCAATATGGCGAGCATGGCGCATCCGACCAGTTCTTTTTCCAGGGGGTCGGACGGAAATCTTTGCAGGACAGGCGGCAGGGCCTTCGGGACCGGTCGGCCACACAAAGCAAACCAGGCCGGCCAGTCGCCGTTGAAACCGCGAGCGGTCTCGGCAACGTTCCTGAGGCTTTCCGGCAGCCAGTATTCCCCTGTCGGGTAGCCGACGTCCATGAGATCGACAATGCCGCCAAGCCGTTCTGGACACGCAAACGTGCACACTGCGGCCCGCAATTTGCCCACTTGCCTCTCCCGAAGCATTTCGGGCAGGAATCCGGATATGGTGCCGCCGTCTATGAGATAACTTCCCCGTTTGCTCTTCAGCAGATATGCGTCGCCCTGGCGTACGGGAAGGGCCCTGAATTGTGTCAACCTATTCTAATCCCTTTATTGTTTCGAGCTACAGGGAAAGTTAGGCCATACTATATCGAAGGTGTCAATCTATATCGTTATAATTATTTTTGCGATATTTCCCTTCACTCGCAAGGGGCTGATATTTTTCGTTTCTATGTTCTGTTTCCCGGTAGGTGCTGCAGGCGGTCTTTGTTTTATGTCTTTAAAAACAAGCAGTTATTGTTGAGAGGTCCGAAGTTTGCACGAGCCAAATTACACGTTGACAAGGTCAAAACAGCCCATTATATGCCACAAACCAAAAATCAAAAAGGGAGCAATCCACTGATGAAAGTATTCTTCAACTACACTCTAACCCCGGTCCTGTGCGCGGCTATCGTGATCATGGCTGTGGTCGTAGTTGTCAAACAACAGAAGATAGACGACCTCACCCATCGGCTTCAGCTGGTGCAAAAGACTTCCGAGGCTCGCAAGAACTTCGTGGAAGAGGCCCGCCTTCTCCAGAAGGCCAAGAATATGTCACCCGTTCGCACGGTAACGGTGACAGCATATAATCCGTCCACTGACCAATGTGACGATGATCCGCTCATAGCCGCCTCCATGCGCAAGGTCCGATCCGGCACCATCGCCGTTTCCCGAGACCTCTTCGACCAGGGCTGGGTATTCGGCCGCAAGGTGCGCATCGAGGGGTACGGCATTTTCGAGATCAACGACCTCATGAACAAGCGCTTCACCCAGCGCATCGACATCTTCATGTGGGACGAATCCCAAGCCAGGGAATTCGGCAGGAAAAACATCAAGGCCGCCCTCCTCGAGATTTAGGGGGGTGAGCCAACAAGAAAGGCCCCGCTTGCGGGGCCTTTCTTGTTGGTACTTTGTGGCACTGGTGTCGAACTGGGATGGGACACCTTCAAGCGGGAATCGCCGTCAAGCGTCCGGGGGCTGTTGCTTCATGGCGGAGCAGAAGGGGCGTTATGCTAGGCCGTGACCACAGGCCGCGCCGGAGGCGAAGGCCCAATGGAGATTGAAGCCTCCGAGGTGGCCGGTGACATCCAGGGACTCGCCGGTGACGAACAGGCCTGGTACATTCCTGCACTCCATGGTCTTGGAGGAGATCTGATCCGTGTCCACGCCGCCTACGCAGACCTCGGCCTTGGCGTAGCCTTCGGTCCCGGCAGGGGTGACGGTGAACCGGTGGATGCGGTTTTCCAGGATTTCCATCTGCTGTCTGGATAGTTGGCTGACCACGGTGTCGGCCATGGCCTGTTCAAGGATCAGGCCGGGCAGCCGTTTGGGCAGGATGCGGGCCAGCAGGTTGCGCAACTGCGCATTGGACCCTCTGTTTTCCTCCACGACATCATGGATTGACTGGCCCGGCAGAAAGTCGATGACCACGGGGCGGTTCTCCCGCCAATAGGAGGATACCTGCAGGATGGCCGGGCCGGAAATGCCCTTGTGGGTGAAGAGCAGGGGGTCGGTGAAGCGCATGCCGCCGGTCTCCACGGTGACGGGCAGGGCATTGCCCGCCATTTCCACGCACATGGGCTGCTGTTTTTTGGGGAACACCAGCGGGACCAGTCCCGGATGCGGTGTGACGAGCTTCAGCCCGAACTGTTTTGCCAGCCTGAAGCCGAGGTCCGTTGCCCCCACCTGGGGCCAGGACGGGCCACCAAGGGCCAGGACCAGCTTTCCGCAGCTCAGGCTTTCTCCAGCCGTGTCCACGCTGAAGGACCCTGCTCCCGAGACCTTCCTGATTTCGCGGTTCAAGAGTATGTCCACGCCCAATCTGTTGCATCGTTCAAGCAACGCTCCCGCCACCTTGCCCGCACCCTGGTCGGTGAAGAGCTGACCGTGTTCGCGCTCTTCATACGTGATGCCGTGTTCGGCCAGGAAACCGATCACGTCCCATGGAGAGAGGCGAGCCAGCGCGGATTTCACGAAATGGGGATTGTGGCAGATATAGTTGGCGGGCGTGACGTGCAGGTTGGTAAAGTTGCACTTGCCCCCGCCGGACACGCGCACCTTGCGCGCCGCCTTGGGGCCGTGGTCTATCACCGCGACCTTGAGACCCTGTCCGGCTGCGACCATGGCGCACCAAAGGCCCGAGGCCCCGGCTCCGAGGATGATGACGTCATGTGTTTCCATGGGCCGGTTCTACGGCAGACCGGTGCACAGTGCAAGCGGCGTGAATCGTCACACAACCGTGTTGACAAAACCCATGCTCCGGCCCACATTTGAATATCAAACATCATGCCTAGGAGGATACAATGGCAGCAAGGAAAATTCTGCTTCTGGTCGGAGATTTCGTGGAAGACTACGAGGCCATGGTTCCCTTTCAGATGCTCCTGATGGTCGGCCATACGGTCCATTCGGTCTGTCCCGGTAAAAAAGCGGGCGAAACCGTGGCCACAGCCGTGCACGACTTCGAGGGGCATCAGACCTACTCGGAAAAACCCGGACATAATTTCCTGATCACCACCACCTTCGAGGAGATCAAGGCCGAGGATTACGACGCCCTGGTCATCCCCGGCGGCCGCGCCCCGGAATACCTTCGCCTCAACCCGGCGGTCATCGAGTGCGTGCAGCATTTCGCCAAGGCGAACAAGCCCATTGCGGCCATCTGCCACGGTCCGCAAATCCTGACCGCTGCCGATGTGATCAAGGGCAAGAAGTGCACCGCCTATCCTGCGGTCAAGCCGGATATCGATGCGGCCGGGGCCACCTGGTGCGAGGTCAATGCGACTGCTTCCAACGCCTGCGCTGACGGCAATATTGTCACTGCCCCGGCCTGGCCTGCCCATCCCGAGTGGATGCGTGCCTTTCTGAAAGTGCTCGGCTCCACCATCGAGCCATAGCCGGAGCCGGAAAAACGCACGGTCGTACCGCCGGCTTTAATGCGGCCCATGGATATCCGTGGGCCGCATCCACTTTTCATCTGCGAAAGATTCTGCTATGTGGTTTTGATCAATTGTTTTTTAAGCGGAGGATGCGAGTATGATGGGGTATTTTTGGTTTTTTCTGGGGTTGTTCCTGACCATCGGAGCTCTGGTGATGATCAAGGTCAGCTCCCCGACCGAAGGGTAGTTTTTTGCCGCTGAGGCGGTTTGAAAAGGGGGATCGGCTCAAACCGGTTCCCCCTTGTTTTTTTACGGAGAACGCGATGATCATCTATTCGTGGAACGTCAACGGCTATCGGGCTGTGCTCAAGAAGGATTTTCGCGACTGGCTGGACGGTTGCGGCGCAGATGTGGTCATGCTCCAGGAAACCAAGGTGCATCCGGACCAGATCGATGACGAAGACCGTGAACCGGATTCGTATTCCAATCACTACTGGAACTGGTCCAAGAAAAAGAAGGGCTATTCCGGGGTGGCCTGCTTTGCCAACCCCGAGCCCCTGGCCGTGTCCACGGGGCTGCCGGATCCGCTCTATCGGGACGAGGGCCGGGTGCTCCATCTCGAATACCCGGATTTTCACCTATTCAACATCTATTTCCCCAACGGCCAGATGTCGGACGAGCGTCTGGATTTCAAGATGGGCTTCTACGACTGCTTCCTGGCCCATGCAGAGGAACTGCGCAAATCCAAGCCCATTGTGGTGGGCGGCGATTTCAACACGGCCCACACCGAAATCGATCTCAAGAATCCCAAGGCCAACAGTGAACGGTCCGGCTTCCTGCCCGAGGAACGGGCCTGGATCGACAAGTTCATTGCCGCCGGATACGTGGACACCTTCCGCCTGTTCGAAGAAGGCCCGAACCATTACTCCTGGTGGTCCTACCGCTTCAACGCCCGCAAGAACAACGCGGGGTGGCGCATCGACTATTTCTTCGTGTCCGATGAACTGAAGGACAAGGTGGTCAGGGCCTGGATTGAGCCTGATGTTCTTGGTTCGGACCACTGCCCCATCGGCGTTGAGGTCGATATATAGGGAAAATCGACGGCCTTCACGGTTCGCCAGCCATTGGAAAGAACCTGACGGATGTGCTTTTCAGGATATCAATCCTTCCCACATCGCTTCAACTTCTCTTTCGCCTTCTTGTTGTCGGGTTGGATTTCCAGAACATGCTCCAGGAATGGCCGGGCAATATCCTTGTCCCCGTATCCCAGGTAGATTGAGCCGATGTTATAGGCGACACCTGCATTGTCCCTGTAAAAAACCGGATCAAGGTCAAAGGCCTTGTTGAAGCATCGCCGTACTTCATCCCGCTTTGCGCCGTCATGGTATGCGAGCGCCATGTTGTAATATAATGCAGGGTCCTTGGGGGTTATATCCAGAGCCTTCTTGTATACTTCGACAGCTTCTTTCCAGTTGCCCTTGTTTCTGTAGATTATTCCGAGTTTGTTAAACATGTGAATATCTAGCAGGGTGAAGTTCTTTTTTACTCTCATTGCCTTTTCAAGATACTCCTCGGCCAGATGAGGGATCTTGTCAGCGACAAGTGCAGATATTCTTTCGGCCATGTCGCCAAGGAAAAGGGAGAATTCTTGTGAGGCTTGCTTGAAACCCTTTTCGAGCAGAAGTGTGGCTTGAGCCGTGTCGTCTTTGCGAAGATGAATTTCGGCCATCTCAAGCTTTCTGTTGGGGTTGAATGGACTTATCCTGTCAACCTTCTGCAGCAACTCAAGAGCCTTGTTATCGTCAATGTGTTTGTGCAATGCGGCCAGTCGTTTGAGAGGTTCAGTGAAATATGGATTGATTTCATTGGCGTGTTCATATGCCTCTTGTGCTTTTAGCAAGTCCCCGTTGGCGAGAAGCGCATCCCCTTTCAGGCTGTAGGCCAGGCAGCTGTTCGGGTTGTTGACGATGAACGTCTCCACGGCTTCCAGGGCTTCTTCCGAACTGGCGGAGGCGATAAGGTCCCAGACATAGGATTTGAGGTGCTGCTCTTTGGATGTTGTCAGGCATAAAGTGAGCTTGCTGAAGATTGCATCGGCGGAGACCGGCTTGCTTATGACTGCCTTGGCACCAATTTCATAAAAATATGCAACCATATCCTTGGTTATGTCCGATCCGACAACAAGCATGCATGCCGTCGGATACAGTCGGCTTATGCGGAGAATCATGTCCGTGTTTTTTTCCCCTTCAATCTTTCGTTCAACAAGCACGATTGTCGGGGTCTTGTCTTTATGGAGTTCTTCCAAGATTTGTGTTGCTGCTTCAGGCTCAGAAAAGAAGTGGATAAGATCGTCGGGTACTTGTGTGTGGGCCCCGATCGCATAGCGCAAGGACCGGAACAGGGAGAGGTCATCCGTAATGCATACGATCTGTCCTTTTTGTTCCGAAAAGAAGTCCTGAAGAATATCATGTTTCAGCATATACGAGATTCCTTTAATTTCTTATAACTTGTAATGCGATTATCCTTCAAGCTTTTGTACAGTTGAATGACTTCAGTTTGTTCTGCCCGTTGTATAATCGTTTTGACCAAGAGAGCCAATCAATAGCAACTCCCTGTCATGTCGAAGCGCACTGCAGGGGCTGGGCTTCTGGGGGCGGTAGTTGTTTTGATAAGTGCCTCTCCACGCCATTTTTCTCAAGCATGTATGGCTCGCCTTCAGCGGTAACGTGTGTGGTTTATGCTGCCGGAGAGCGGGAATTCTGTAAGCGGGGTATGCACCGCTCCCGTGGGGGCAAGTTGGCTCCGCCACAGGATGAATCTATCCACAGTGAACTGTGGCCATGGGTTTTGGCTCGCTGCATCCAGAACCGTCTGCCAGTTTCCCGGACCCGGTTTTCTGACTCTTCCCAGGGTCAGGTGTGGGCGGAACCGCTTTTTTTCGCGGGGGATTCCGATGCCGCCCAGGGTGTCCTCCACGGCTGCGGCCAGGCCCGTGCATTCCTCGGCTCCTTGTTCAAGGCCGAGCCAGAGAATGCGCGCTTGTCTTGGGTTGGGAAAGGCTCCTGCGCTCCCGGCCTGCATGGTGAAGGCGGGAAATACGATGGCAGCCAGGGATTCAATGATGGCGGGAATCTGATCCGGTTCCGTGTCCCCCAGGAATTTCAGGGTCAGGTGCCATGTCTCGGGCCTGGACCAGTTCACGTTGGCATCGGTCAGGAGAGAAAGTCTTGATGTAAATGGTTTGAGATCTTTTCGGTAAGATTTCGGTAAGTTGATGCCGATGAACAGGCGCGGCATGGTTGTTTACCGTTCCAGCTTATCCAGGGCCTGGCCGAAGATGGAGATGTCGCCGAGTACGGCAGCCATGGCCGTCTGAAGGTCTTCGGGCAGGCCGTCGGCTGTGGCGATGGCCAGGAGTTGTTCCGGGTCGATGTTGTTCCGTTCGGCCAGTTCCATGATTTCTTGGCGGGTGGTTTCGTCCATGGCGTCAATATAGATGACAATGCCTTTCCAGGCAATGTGCGTAAAAAAAAGCCCTGCCTCGAATTCCGGGGCAGGGCTTTTTATGCAGTGCGAAGAACTAGATGTTGTAGCCGAAGGTATCCACCACGGCCTTGGTGCGGGCCTTGGAGGCCTTCATCCGGGCTTCGAGGTCCTTGGCGTACTGATCCAGGTCGAGCTTGATCTTGGCCACGCCGGTGTCCATGGCGGCCTTGGCCACGGCCGGTGCCAGCCAGGTCAGCACACGCGGGTCAAGCGGCTTGGGAATGATGTAGTCGATGCCGTACTCCAGGGTGTCCACTCCGTAGGCGTCGCAGATATCCTGGGCTACAGGCTCCTTGGCCAGTTTTGCCAGGGCTTCGGCAGCGGCGATCTTCATTTCCTCATTGATGGTGGTGGCGCGGGAATCGAGCGCACCCCGGAAGATGAAGGGGAAGCCGAGCACGTTGTTGACCTGGTTGGGGAAGTCGGAACGGCCCGTGCCCATGATGATGTCGGGGCGCACTTCCTTGACGTCCGGGTAGGGGATTTCGGGGTCGGGGTTGGCGCAGGCAAAGATGATGGCATTTTCGGCCATGGTCTTGACCATGTCCTGATTGATGGCGTCCTTGACGGAAAGTCCGAGGAACATGTCCGCACCGACCATGCAGTCGGCCAGGGAGCCTTTGTCTTCGGCCTGGGCATAGGCTTTTTTGAACTCGTTCAGTCCTTCACGACCGGCGTGGATCAGGCCGCGGGAGTCGAACATGAAGATGTTCTCGCGTTTGACGCCCATGTGGACATAGAGATTGGAGCAGGCAATGGCCGCCGCACCGGCGCCGGAGACCACGATCTTGATGTCTTCGATCTTCTTGCCGGAGATTTCCAGGGCATTGATGATGCCTGCCGCCGAGATGATGGCCGTGCCGTGCTGGTCATCGTGAAAGACCGGAATGCCCATCTCAGCCTTGAGGCGGGTCTCGATCTCGAAGCACTCGGGGGCCTTGATGTCTTCCAGGTTGATGCCGCCGAAGGTAGGTTCGAGCATCTTGCAGAAGGCCACCACTTCGTCGGGGGTCTTGGCGTTGATGTTCAGGTCGTAGACATCGATGTCGGAGAAAATCTTGAAGAGGACACCCTTGCCTTCCATGACCGGCTTGCCCGCTTCAGGGCCGATGTTGCCCAGACCGAGCACGGCGGTGCCGTTGGACACGACCGCCACCAGGTTGCCCTTGTTGGTGTATTCGTAGACGAGTTCCGTTTCGGCATGGATGGCGCGGCAAGCTTCGGCCACGCCCGGGCTGTACGCCATGGACAGGTGTTTCTGGTTGTCGCACGGCTTGATGGAGATGACCTCCAGCTTGCCCTTGCGTTTGTCGGAATGGTAGTCCAATGCCTCTTGTTTCGTGAACAGTGCCATGATTAGGCCTCCCTTGAATCTGTTGTACCCCAAACTGTTGAATGTCAGAAGGCAGGATCACTGCATTGACCGCTTCTGTGACCGGCAACCGTTCAACACTCTGGATTTGACCGCAATGTAGACTCCTTTGGTACGGGGGATTTTCAGTCTCAGTCAAGTAGTATTTGTCCTTGTGCGACAACACTTTGAGGGCAATCAAAGCGCCTGAAAGATACCGATTGTTTGAGCGTTCAATCAAATCAAAGGGTTGGATGCGCAATCCTGGATCTAAAAGAATATTCCAAGGGCGGAGCAGGTCGATGGAAGTCTTTGCGGGGCAACTTGCTGCAGTTCCTTTTACGGAAAACCCCGGGCCGTCTCTAGGGCAGCAGTATCGGCGGGATTGCTATCTCGTGGTCGGACCAGAACCGGACCGCGCCGGGGTGGAGCGGGATGGGCAGGTGCTGAATTCCGGTTTTCAGGGAGATGGACCGGGCTGCCCTGTGGGTGCGCTGCAGTTTTTTCAGGCCGTTGTCGGAGAAAATGGCCTTCAGGCTTTCGTAGACGGCGTTTTCGCTCAGATCTGAGCGCGCGCACCAGAGGGCCGAATCTTGGAAGGTAAATACGGGTTCTGTCTGGTGGGCATAGGTGTCCGCCGGAATGACGACCTCGGTGTAGAAGGGGTAGAGATTGTAGAAATCGGAGGCCACGGCGGCCGGGTGCAGGTCCATGATGGTGATCTCGGTGCGGCTGGCCGCTTCAATGATGGAGACGTTGGGATACCCCACCAGAACCCAGAATCCGTCCACTTTTCCGGCGATAAAATCGCCTGCTGCCCGGGAATAGCCCACGGTCTGCGGTTCGATGGAATGCCATAGGTTCAAGTGCCGGAAGAATCGCTCTGCGCTCAGGGCAGCGCCCGAACCTGGGTTGCCGATGGCTATGGTCATGCCTTTGAGGTCTTGAACGGATTCGATGTCCAGGTCTTTGCGGACCACGAGCTGTGCAGGTGCGCCGTATAGGTAGGCCAGTGCCCGGGTCTGATCATACCGTTTCGGGTCTCCGGGCAGACTGCCCCTGCGTCCCAGAAAGGCGTCACCGGCATAGACGATGCCCATGTCCGTCATGGATTCGTCGAGTTCTGCCAGGTTTTCAAAGGAACCGCCGGATATTTTGGTTATGATATTCAGCCATTCGACTTCGTCGGAAATAATGTTTGCCATTTTGTTGGCGAAATAATTGAAGGTTCCGCCCATGGGGCCGCCGTTGAAGGACAGGGCAAGGTTTTTCGGAGGCGGGGACGGTTTCGGAGTTTGAGTCTCCGGGGGCGGTTCGGAAGAGCAGCCCGGCATGAGGAGCAGCCACAGGGCGCTCAAAAGGATCAGGGGCGTGCGCAAGAGGGGCATCGGTCCTCCGTCAGTAGGTATTCAGGAATATTCACCATGAAATATGACACAGCTCAGTCGCGAATTCAACGCAACGAGTGTGCAGTGCAGCATATTATAACGAGTTGGGCCTCCGGCGGACTGGGAAAAAAAGGGGGGGCCGGATAAACCGGCCCCCTGAAGGTTTCCTGTCAAATGGGATCAGGCTGGCGATCCCCCGAACATGCGCTTCAGCGGTTTGAACCAGATGAAGCTCATGAACCAGGCGTATGCAAACACCACGACCGTGATGATCGAAAACCAGATGGCGATTTCCTGGACGTCCGCATCCAGTGAAAATGCCGGGACATAGGCAAAGAGGAACGGGGCCAGGTACAGGAACTTGGCGAATTTGAACGAAGTGAATGCCGTGCGCCACATGTTGGCCCCTGCGATGGTCGCCCCTGCAAATGCCGCGATGCAGACCGGCGGCGTGATGTTGGAGTCCTGGGACAGCCAGTACACGATCATGTGGGCCGCAACCTCGTTGACGCCCAGGTGGGTCAGGGCCGGGACAGCCACGACCGCGGTGATCAGGTAGGCTGCGGTGACCGGGACGCCCATGCCGAGCACCAGGGATGCCAGGGCAATGAGGAAGATGGTCGCCACAAGGTTGCCGTTGGCCAACTCAATGACGATGTCGGCAAAGGTCAGCACCAGGCCGGAATAGGTCAGGACGCCGATGATGACGCCGATGACGCCGACCGTGGCACCGATCTTGAGCGAGTTGATGGTACCCTCGCGGGCTGCGGCAACGAAGCCGCCCATTTCGTTCTTCAGTCCGGCCACGGTCTGTCTGCGATAGGCAAAGACCGCGGCAGCAGCGATGAGGCCGTAAAGCAGCAGGACGCGGCCGGTCAGGAACGGTTTGATGGTCGCCTTGACCTCTGCGCCGCCGACGAATCCGATGAGCTTCACCAGCCACGGGCACAGGACCATGAAGGCCATGATGAAGAGCAGGGTCGGGTCGATGCGTTGGCCGTCGTCCTTGAACGAGAGACCGATGCAGGTGGCCAGCCCGACGATGGCCGAGTAGCCCGGCGAGTAGCCTGCGAGCATGAAGATGGTGATGAAGATGAGCGGCAGGGTGTACAGCCATTCATTTTTCAGGATTTCCATGGCGCTGTGCTTGTAACGCTCGCCCACGATGTTGTTCTTTTTGGCTTCGTAATGGACCATGACGAAGACCGAGAAGAAGTACATGACCGCCGGGAAGATGGCGATGAGCATGATGCGCGAATAGGGCAGACCGGTCATTTCCGCCATGATGAAGCCGCCTGCGCCCATGATCGGGGGCATGAACATGCCGCCGATGGAGGCCGCAGGCTCGATGCCTCCGGCCACGTGGCGCTTGAACCCGGCCTTGATCATCATGGGGATGGTGAAGGTGCCGGTGGACACGGTGTTGGCGATGGCCGAACCGGAGATGGACCCGAACAGGCCGGAAGCGATGACCGAGACCTTGGCCGGGCCGCCGATTTTGTGGCCCACCGCGGCCAGGGGGAAGTCGATGAAGAACCGCTGCGCCCCGCATTTTTCCAGGAACGCGCCGAAGAGCACGAACAGGATGATGTAGGTGGCCAGTACGTTGGCCATGATGCCGAATACGCCGTCGGAGCGGTAGAATATGGAGGTGCACAGGTCCGGGAAGCTCGCTCCTGCATGGGCGATAAGCTCGGGCATGTGGGCGCCGTACATGCCGAACAGAAGCATGATCACGCCGATGATGACAAAAACATTGCCGACCACGCGTCTGGCCAGTTCAATGCCCAGCAAGACGCCGATCATGGCCATCCATTTGTCGAGATCAGTTTCGATGCCGGTGCGGTAGTTGATGACTTCGAAATTCAATATCCAGTATCCCACGGAGGCAAGCGACGCCAACATGAGCAGATAGTCGAGCAGCCTGAAAATCAGGGTTTTGGATTTGTAGAGCATGAAGACGAGAATATACGTGACGATGACGTAGATACCCCGGTGATACTGGGTGGCTGCCGGTTCGAAGATGGCGGACCAGGAGTAGAACAGGACCATGCCCACCGACAGGAAGTCGAAGAGGAATTGTTCAATTTTATTTAATTTATCGTACATTGCGCACTCGTGACTGTCCCGGAAGGACAGCGGTTGGAAAAATAAGCCGCCGGACGTATCCGGCATCAGCAGCCGTTTCGCTCCATGGTCCGGGGACACTGCGGGCGATCATGCGAGGCGAGCTGTTTTGCAAAACGGCATGCGTCGGGCAAACAGAGACTGACCCTGCGTACATCGTGAAACGGGCGGGCCGTGAGGCCCGCCCGTGCGGGATGTTGTCGTGAGTTGGATGCCTACTTGAGGACGCCCATTTCGGTCCAGAACTTCACGGCACCGGGGTGCAGGGGAGTTGCGGCCGGGTTCACGCCCTTGAGGCCGTCGGCGATGCTCATGGCCTTGAAGGTCTTCTTCTGCTCGACCATGTGCTTGAGTCCGGCTTCAGACCATACAGCCTTCAGGAGTTCGTAGACGTCCTCTGCTGGAACATTGGAGTTGGCCACGAGCAGGGCGGAGTCGAAGAAGGACGGGGTGTCATGATCCACGCCGCGGTAAACGCCGGCCGGGATGGTCAGCTTGCCGAAGTAGGGGTACTCCGTGAAGTAGCCGGAGGCCTCGGCATCGGCGCCGACATCCACGAGTTCGATGTCATTGGTCTGGGCGGCCATGATGACTGCGCCGGACGGGAAGGCGGTCAGCAGCCAGAAGGCGTCGAGCTGCTCGTTGCCGAAGGCCTGGGCTGCATCGTTGTAGCCCATGGCGTTGCGCTCGATCTTGTCCCAGATGCCCATGTGGGTGAAGAAACGTTCGCAGTTGGCAAAGGCGCCGGAACCGGCGTTGCCGACGCCGACTTTTTTGCCTGCCAGGTCCTTGGTGGACTTGATGCCGGAACCTTTGCGGACAACGAGCTGAGCCGGGGCACCGTAGAGATAGCCGACGGTCAGGACATTCTCATACTTGTTGGGGTCGCCGGTCAGCTTGCCGGTCCGGCCGAGGAACACTTCACCCGCGTAGACGGTGCCGAACTGGCTGCGGCCCGCATTGACGGTGCGAAGGTTTTCGGTAGAGCCGCCGGAAGACTGCGCTTTGATGGAGAAATTTGCATTATCCTTGATGGGGCCGAAGACCTGAATGGCATTGGCAACAACCTGGAAGGTACCGCCGGCAGGACCGCCGCCGAAGACATAGCGTTTTTTCGCCTGGGCGCTGAAAGACATGCCGAGAACAACGGCAAGTGCCAAGGCCAGAATCAGAATCCGTTTCATGTTTCCTCCTAAAGGACCACAGAAGTTAGTAAGGACCGCAACTATTTTTACCATCGATCTATAACGTGGTAAAATACACCCCGGCAGAAGATTCCTACCGGTAACCAGTTGTTGCACAAGATGACAATTTTTTCAATGTCTTTTCTCGTCTGATCGCATCCTCACATGTTGATTTTATTACAAAATTAATATCATTGGGTTTTTTGACCCATCAGTCAGTACCGCGCCTTTCAGGGATGTACGGGTCACGTCATTTTGACTTCCGTGGAGGGTGTGGTACATGCCGGACGTCATTCATCAGGAGGCGCATGATGCTCGACGATCTCGTAGTGGTTCTTTTCCGACCGAAATACCCTGAAAACATCGGGTCCGTGGCCCGGGCCTGCCTGAATATGGGTGTGTCCGACCTGGTTGTGGTCGATCCTTACAATTTCAATCTGGACAAGGCCCTGCCCCTGGCCACGGCCCATGCCCGTCATATCCTGGAGTCCGCCCGCATTGTGAACACCCTTGCCGAGGCCGTGGAGGGTTGCACTGCGGTGTTCGGCACCACGGCCCGCACCGGAGGGTGGCGCAAAGGTCTCATGGTGCCCGAGGAGCTGGCCGGAGTCGTGGACAAGCGTCTTCGCGGCGGCGGCAGGGTTGCCATTGTATTCGGTCCGGAAGACAAGGGGTTGACCAATGAGGAAACCTCGATCTGTTCCGGCCTGATGACCATCCCCACCAGTTTGGAAGGAACCTCTCTAAACCTGGCCCAGGCCGTTGTAGTGGTCTTGTACGAGTGCTTCAAGCGGTCGTTTTCCGAGCCTTTCGTTCCGGGCGGTCCGCCTGAGGAACGGCCCACCACGGTGCAGGAACAGGAAGCCCTGTTCGGCAATCTCCAGGAGAGCCTGCTGGCCATCGATTTCCTCAAAGACGACAACCCGGACTACTGGATGCTTCCTGTGCGCCGGTTCTTCTCCAAGATCGACCTGCGGCGCAACGAGTTCAATCTGCTCATGGGCATTTGCAGGCAAGTGCAGTGGTTTGTGCGGACTTATGGTCCGAAGGGGTAGCCCCGGCTTGGGATAGCGGGCCATCTGCACATTTTCCGCGGGGCCGTCAGATCCTCACGTAGAGGGACTACGCTGCGGTCTGCCGCCCCCGCGTAAAATGCACATCTGACCCACTCTTCCAAGCCTCACGGCGTCGGGGAGGAGAGCCGTTGTTTGGGGCGTTTCGCCCCAAAGGCACTCCATTTCCCCGAGGACCCAGTGTTCGCCTGATCTGTTGTTTGGAGCTTGCCGCCCTAAAGGCACTCCGTTTTATGAGGGGGGGGGCTTTGTATGAGAGCGGCTGTTCGGGGTGTTTTGCCCAAAGGCGCTCCATTCTCTATGTGGGTTCCATATTCATCTGCGAAGAGCTGCTTGGGACGCGCCTCGTCAACCTTGCTTCATTTATGGGGAAAGCAGGAGGGAGGAGCGCTGCCGTCGGGTGTTTGGGCGCTCGGGGCGGGTCAGGTCGCCGGGTCTTCCGAGGGGCGCTTGCGTTGGGCCTTGCTCAGTTTTTCGCGGTTGTCGTCTGCGGTTGTCGAGGCGCGTGCTTGCAGGAGTTTTCGGGCCATGTCCATGGACATGGGTTTATGGAAGTAAAAGCCTTGGACGCAGTTGCAGTTCAGATCGAGCAGGGAGCGGAGTTGCTCCGGCTCCTCGACGCCTTCGGCGATGACGTTGAGATCCAGCGAATGCGCCAGGGCGATGACCGCCTTGACTATTTCCATGTTCTCGGGGTCGGTTTTCATGCGCGCGATGAAGGTGCGGTCGACCTTGAGGGTGTCCACCGGCAACTGCTGGAGTTGGGACAGGGACGAGTATCCTGTGCCGAAGTCGTCGATGGAGAAGTGCACCCCTGCCTGGCGCAGTTTGTTCAGGGTGCGGATGGAGGATTCGGGGTTGTCCATTATGGAGGATTCCGTGATTTCCAGCTTCAGGCAACTTGCAGGCAGGTTGAGTTCCTTCAGGATGTCCACGACCTTTTTGTCCAGTTCCATGCGGGCGAATTGCTTGCTCGAAAGGTTGATGGACATGAAGATATCCTGCGAACCGGCGGTGTCTTCCCGCCATAGGGACAAGGTTTTCAGAGCTTCTCTCAGCACCCATTCGCCGAGTTGGACGATGAGCCCGGATTCTTCGGCCATGGGGATGAATTCCGTAGGGGTGATGGGGCCTCTGTCGGGGTGGTCCCAACGGGCCAGGGCCTCGAAGCCGATGACGTCCGGTTCGCCGGAGTTCGGGCTTTTGAGATCTATGATGGGCTGATAGACCACTCGGAACTCTCCGTTGTTCAGGCCGCGGCGCATGTCGTTTTCCAGGGTGAGCTGGTCCACGGCGGTTTCAAGCATCCTGTCGGTGAATACCTTGAATCGGTTGCGCCCGGAATCCTTTGCCCGGTGCATGGCGATGTTGGCGTGCTGGAGCACGTCGGCGGGTTTGGCGTCCGCGACCGGGCTGAGAACGATGCCGAAGCTGGCCGTGGTCTGCACTTCGTTGCCGCTGAACCGGAATGGTTCGGAGAGTTTTTGGCGGATGCGCTTGATGATGCGGATGGCTTCTCCGGGGCTGGACAGTTCGTCCAGGAGCAGGACGAATTCGTCTCCGCCGAATCGGGATACCGTGTCCAGACCGCGCATTTCCTCGGTCAAGCGGACAGCGGTTTCGGTCAGGACCATGTCCCCGAAGCGGTGGCCGAGGGAGTCGTTGATGATCTTGAATCGGTCGAGATCAAGAAAGACGACGGCAAAATAGTAGTTTTCACGCCGTTTGGCCCGGCGCATGGCCTGGTGCAAGCGGTCCAGGCACAGGGTGCGGTTTGCCAGATTGGTAAGGGGATCGTGCAGGGCCTGGTGCCTGAGCTGTTCTTCCATGGTTTTGCGGTCGGTGATGTCCCTGAAGCTCAAACGCATTCCCAGCGGCTTGCCGCCGATGCCGGAAACCGATCGTCCAACCGCCCCCAGCCAGCGGGTTTTCCCGTCGGCCGTGATGATGCGGAAATCCAGGGAATCGCCTCGGTCGGAACTGGCCTCGATCCGGTATGCGTCCCAGGCGTCCAGGTCGTCGGTTATGATGATGTCACGGATCAGGTTCGGGTCTTCGAAGTAGCGCTCCGGCGGATAGCCCGTGATGCGCTGACAAGCTGGGGAGCAGTACTGGATGCTGTTGTCCGTGCCGATCCAGGCTTCCCAGTCGTAGCCGAAATCCGCGATGGTCCTGTAGCGTTCTTCGCTTTCCTGCAACACGTGCACGAGCCGTTCGCGTTGGCTCTGTATGAGGGCCTTTTTCTTTTCGGTCAGCGCGGTCTGCCTGATGACGTAAAAGGAGAGCAGGGTGAAGATGAGCAGGATGGCCAGGAATATTGTGTAAATGCGGTTTTGGTAGACGGCAATTTCCTGGTTGACGTCTTCAACGAATAGTCCTGTGCCGATTATCCAGCCCCAGGGAGCGAATTCCCTGACAAGGGAAATCCTTTTGACGGAGGGCCCCTGCTCCTTCAACTGCCAGTAGTGCTCCATGAACGTGTTGTCGTTTTGCCGGATGGCCCGTATGAATTCCAAAAACAGTGACTTGCCTTGCTGATCCTTGAAATTCGACAGGTCCTGACCGTTCAACTCCGGCCGGAAAGGGTGCATGACCATGCGCGGAGTTGTGTCGGTTATCCAGAAATAGTCTTTTGATTCCGGGCCGAAGCGAAGATTCTGGACGATTTTTATCCCGAAGTCCTGAGCGTACTCGCGGGTGATTTCTCCCTGTTCCGCCAGACCGTTCAGATGTTCAAGGGAGCTGATGACGGAATTGGCCACCTCGCGGACGGTTTCTTTCTTGGCGTCCATGAAGGCCTTTTCGAGGGAAGGCATGAGGTATAGGAAAATGGATCCGGCAAAGAGCAGGAGCATGGTGAGGGAGGGCAGTAACACGCGAACAGGGGCGTATCGCAAATAGTTGGTGGATTTGATCTGGCTCATGTTCCGTGGGCATCCTGCTCCGTTTTGCAATGACTTTCCAGCCTGTGTATAGCCTATAACAGAAAAAAAGAAAATCATTCGGAAAAGGCAGCTTTGCTGCACGGAGATGGGGAATCAGCCCAGGTTTCGGAATTGCGGAAGTCCGGTCAGGGCAGGGATTCTTTGTCAACCACCACCCGGTTTTTGCCGGAATTCTTGGCCCCGGCAAGGGCTGTCTGGAGGCGGTGCATGAGGGTGTCCGTGGTGTCGTCCCGGGTGGCCTGGACGACTCCCAGGGAGATGGACATCTTGATCTTGCCGCCGAAAATCTTGTGGGCAACGAGCTCCCGGAGTTTTTCGGCCACAAGGGCGGCCTGGTCCAATTCCGTGTGCGGGGCCAGGATGATGAATTTTCCGCCCCTCCAGCGGAACATGTAGTCGTTGTTTCTGAGCTTGCTGTCGATGAAATGCGCCAGGTTGGCCAGCAGTCTGTCGCCGGTGCAGTACCCGTGGGTTTCGTTGATGGCCTTGAAATCGTCCACGTCGAAGATGATGCCCGAGAGGTCGTGTGCATAGCGGCGAACATTGCCCAGTTCCCTGGCCGTCACCTCTTCGAATTTACCCCGGTTGTAGGCCTTGGTCAGGGTGTCGATGACCGTGAGCTGTTCCAGTTTTCCGCACACCTCGTCAGCGGTTGCCGCATCCCGATCCAGGGTGGCGATGACGTGTTTGAGGATCAGCAGGGCCTGGGTCGCGAGGATGAAGAACCCGGCCACCATGCACAGGTACACCAGCCGCATCAGCTTTGCAGGGTCCTCCGGCGGGGTCAGCACCAGCGTGTAGATGACCCCGAAGTTGATGCAGAACAAAGCGGCCAGGCACAGGACGCTCAGGATGTAGAACGCCTTGTAGCGGGTCTTGAGGTTGCGGGATGGGGGTGATTCCGTGCTCATGTGGATTCCGTCGGCTCTGGAGGGCTATTCCAGGGTACCCTCATACGTGTAATAGAGGCTGCCGGTGTTCTTGTCGTTATCATAATTGATTTCGATGGAGAATTGCGGCCACATCCAACCGTAGCGGAAGCCCACGCCCCTGCCCGGTCCGTATGTTTGCATCAGCATTTCCTTGAGGAAAAACTGGTTGACCCGTCCGGCAAAGGCCACGCCGACACGGAAGAGTTTGTCCTTTTGGAAATAGTAGGCCACGGAAACGATTTCGGCCTTGCCGAGGGTCATGGGTTCGTTCCGCCTAAAGTAGGTATCCTCGAAACCTGGTTTTTGTACCGGGCTGAGGTCCGTTATGTCGGATACGGGTGTCCCCCAGGTCAGTCCGCGAAAACTCGTCGGGGCCGGGGCTGTTACGTAGTCCGCAGCCATTGCCGGAACGGCCGTGGCTGCCAGGATGAGCGTCAATGTCAGGGTGCAGATAAATTTCATAGCCGGTTTTCTCTTTGGCGTCAGGGGTATGAGTCGTCCAGAATGAATTCATTGTACGGACTATCGAGGTAAAATCAAGATGGAGAATGGTATTATGACATGATCGGGAAAAGGGGCGCTTCGGATTGTCATCCGGCAAGTCTGTGTGGTATCACGCGCCATATGAAGGAGACGGTCATGAAAAAAAGCGTTCTTTTGGTCCTTGTTTTGGCCCTGCTCTTTCTGTGTGCCTGCGACGGACCCGGCGCAGACCCGCAACGGCTTGAGGCTTTGGAGGCCGAGGTCGCGGCCCTGAGGCAAGAAGTCAAGCAGCGCGATCAGGCCTTCAAGGATGAGCTGATCGTGGTGCGCAAGAATCTTGAAAACATCCAGAAGCTGCTTGAGGTGGATGAGAGCCGGGCCAAGATCCGGGAAGAAGCCGAGTCCGGCATCCCTTCGGCGGACAAGGAGTTGGACGACAAGGCCAAGTCCTTTGTCGATGAGAACCTGGACCGACTGCTGGAGTTGACCCGGAAGATGTTGGACAAGATGGAAAAGGAATTCGACGAGCATTTGAAAGGAAACAAGGAAACGCCCCCGCAGGGGGATGAAATATGATGGAGAACCTCTGATGAATACATATAGCAAATGGTTGCTGCCTTTGTGTCTGATGGTGTTTTTGCTTCCCGGTTGCGCCAAGAGCAATGCGATCAAACTCAGTTACGCCCTGAACAGCACGGATTCCCCGTGCGTGGGCAATGTGGTGGTCTTCAGGTTCGAGGACAAGCGGACTGTTACCAACCTGGGTAAAACCACCGACAACAGTGTCATCACCTCGCTTTCCGATGTCGCTGACTGGGTCGGCTGGGCCTTGTTCGACGAGCTTGAGAGTGCCGGTTGCACGGCCAAGTACCGGACCTCCACGGTCATGCCCGAGGACGACCTGCTCGTGACCGGCGAGGTGCTGGGCGTGGAGCTCAACCAGACCGGCGTGACCACCTACAAGGGCAAGGTGTCCGTCAGGATCATGGTTACCAAGGGCGGAGAGACGGTGCATGTCCAGAAGTACATGAGCGAGGTGGAGGACGTGGTCGTGCCGGGATATTCCACGGAGTCGGACATCCTGGCCGATGCCCTGCGCGGGGTCATGCTCGAGGCCATTCCAGCCATCGCCGCCGTCGCACGCTAGACACCGACTGTCTGTTTTTTCCGCACCTGCATGCCGGGTGCGTAATCCTGTATAGGGAGCGATCATGTTTGCTGACAAGGATATCTGCAAGCAGTGCGGCGCCTGTCTGGACGAGTGCCCTTTTGACTTGATCGTGGACGGTGCGGACGGCTTCCCCAAGCTTCGTCCCGCTGCCAGAAAGACCTGCATCAACTGCGGTCATTGCGTGGCCGTGTGCCCGGTTGGGGCCGTCACCCTGCCCGAGATGCCCGCCGTGTCCCAAGGACTGTCTCCCGAGCAGTGCGTGCCTCTGGTCAGGGATTTGAAACTCACCCCGGATCAGGCCGAGCAGTTCCTGTGCGGTCGCCGGTCCGTGCGCGCCTACAGGGACAAGGTCATTCCCGAGGATGTGTTGAACCGCCTGTTCTCCATCTCCCGGTTTGCCCCCAGCGCCAAGAACGGTCAGCCGGCCCGCTGGATCATCACCCGCACCCCGCAGGCGACCCGTCGTCTTGCCGGGTTGACCGTGGAATACATGGCTACCCATTCCGTGTTCCCCGGCGTGGTCAAGAACTGGTCCAAAGGGTTGGACAAGATCCTGCACGGGGCGCCGCATGTGGCCGTGGCCCACGCGCCAGAGGACGGGTTCAACCCTGCCGAGGACTGCTCCCTGGCCGCCGCCTACCTCGAACTGGCCGCCCATGCCCACGGCATAGGTGCATGCTGGGCCGGATTCCTCATGGAAGTGGCCGAGGGGTGTTGCGCCATCCGTGAAACCCTCGGCATCCCCGAAGGGCACGGCGTCTACGCAGCCCTCATGCTTGGCTACCCGAAATATCGCTACAAGCGCATCCCGGCGCGAAAAGATGTGGAAATAGCCTGGCTGGATTGATTGTCCCGGGTTTGCCATGGCACTGCATCGATCTTTTTTTCGGATGAATCCGTTTTTTCCCTGATGTAGTTCGTTGTTGTTTGTCTCCAAAGAGCGTTCAACTGTTATTGCCCTGTCTGAAACCGCCTGCCGGTTTTTATCGCCAGCCCTTGCTTCCAGTGGACAATAATTGCGTTCCTGTGCGTATTTTTGCGCGCGCTGGAGCGTTTGTGTTTTGTTGAAAGCCAATGGAATCGGGATGTTGTGTGGTGGCATACGCATTGCTCAAAAAAAGGTCATGAGAGCAAGGCCATGCGGCCTGAGAAGCATCAAGGGCCGGGTAGGCCGAACAGGAGGATATAACCATGAGAACCGCAATCGTATTGGTAATGATGATTTCGCTGCTGACGGGATGCCAGACAACCCAGGCGCAGAACGGTGCCGCACTCGGCACATTGGCCGGCGCCACCCTGGGCGCACTGACTTTCAAGAACAAGATATCCGGCGCAGCCATTGGTGCGGGCGCAGGTATGCTGGTCGGTTATATCGCGGGCAATGAGATGGACAAGTATGATGCCTACGACGAACGGCAGATACACAATACCCTGGAGACCGCTCCTTCGGGCCATGCAACCCGGTGGGTCAACCCGGACAGTCATGTCCAGTATCAGGCCATTCCGGAACCGCCTCGACAATATGGCAACGGACGTGTGGAACGTGATGTGACGCTCAAGGCCCGCATGGCCGACGGCTCCACCCAGACGGTCTACGCCAAGGCTTACAGACAGCCTGACGGTTCCTGGCAATTGGTTCAGTAGCCGGGTGACCGCAACAGGAACGACAAGGCCGCAGCAATGCGGCCTTTTTCATGCGCTTTTGGAAAACAGGCGGGTGATGGGGCGGGGAGTTCTTCCGGCCTTGCTGCGTTGCCAGTACATGGCTGCACAGGCAGCCAGCATGAGTCCGTCGCGGAAAAGGGCTTCAAGGGGCCCTGTGGGGGCGTTGGCAGTGGATCGGGGTGTGCCGAAACAGCCGCAGTCGGCATCCAGGCCGATATGCAGGGCGTACAGCAGTATAACCATGAACCCCAACAACTGTGCGACAACGGTCAGCAACGCCCCTTTGACGTCGAGCACCAACCCCAACCCCGTGATGATCTCAATGGCCGGGATGACATAGGCGAGGGCTGTGGCCATGCGCCATGTAACCAGTCCGTATATGTTGATGGTCACGGCAAAACCGTCGGGGTTGGCGAGCTTGATGGCCCCGGCATACATGAACAGCAGGCCGATGATCAGCCTGAGCGCGATATAGGCGGGTCTGGAGGTGAAAAGTGGTTTCATTGGCGGCTTCCCCTTGCGAATGGCTTGTGACAACCGCACGAACATAATGGGTTCTGCGTGCAAGCGCAAACAGGGAATGGACCGTCCGGGCAGATTCGCCGCCAGCTATCGTGCTTTTCTAATAAAAGTCTAGAAATAATCAAGAATATCAACCACAACGCTGGCAGGAGTCTTTGTTGTAGTTGAAAACTTCTTTAAAATTAGGAGGATGAGAAAATAAAATACTTGTCTCAATGCGGAATTTTCTGTACTCCAATGAAGAACAACAAGGTAGGCAAGTCAAGCAAGGGGAGTTGAGACATGACTGGCAAGAAAGTGCTTTCCGTGGCAGAAATCGCCCGCGAACTGGAACTGCCCGAGTCCACTGTGCATTATTGGAAAAACCGTTTTTCCCAGCATCTGCCGAGCGTGGGGCGGGGACGCCAGAAACGGTTCAGGCCTGAAGCCGTTGAGGTGTTCGGAGCCATTTCCCGTCTTCTCAAGGAAGGCCACACCGCCCGCGACGTCATGGACCAGCTGTCCCAAAACTATCCGCTCCAGGCCGATGCCATGCCGACTGTCTCCGGTGGCGGCGACGTCCCCATGGCCCTGTCCGCCGGGTCCATGGAACCGGTCATGAAGATGGCTGCGGCCATCGGCATGGAAATAGCCAAGTCCGTGGGTGACGGTATCCGTTCGGTGCTTGATGCTGAAAGCATGGGGTCGCCTGACGTGACCGAGGTCCGGCAGGGATTGGAAGAAGCGGCCCGGCGCATTACGGTGACCATGGAAGACACCGAGGCCTTGAAGTCCGAGAACAGGGAACTCAAGGAAAAGCTCGCGGTCATGGAGGCGGAGATGGTCCGGTTGCGCAAGGATCGTCGCGAAATGGAAAAGTATCTCCTTGACAAGATCAAATCCGTATCTACCTAACCCCCGTTCAGGGGACTGATTTTCCCGAACACTCTCTCCTTACTGCAAGTCCCGCCGGGAGAGCCAAGCGGCTCCTCCGGCGGGCGTTCATATCATTTGATTCGGAGGTTGTTTCAATGGGCAAAAAAACCACCCATAAATTTAAGGCCGAGGTCAGCCAGCTCCTGGATATCCTGGTTCACTCACTGTACACGAACAAGGAAATCTTCCTGCGCGAACTCATTTCCAATGCGTCCGATGCCTTGGAGAAGGTCCGCTTCAAGGCTCAGAGTGACGGTGCAAGCGATGAAGCTGCTCCGGAAATCCGCATTACAGTCGACGCTGAGGCCAAGACCCTGACCATTACGGATACGGGTATCGGCATGACCCGCGATGAGCTGATGCGAAACATCGGCACCATCGCCCATTCCGGCACTGCGGAATTGGCGCGTCTGGCAGAAGAGGGCAAGGAATCGCTGGATTCCCTTATCGGCCGCTTCGGCGTGGGTTTCTATTCCGTGTACATGGTGGCCGACGAGGTCACGGTGATTACCCGCAGCATCGACCCCGAGGCCAAGGCCGTGGCCTGGACGTCCGACGGACGCACGGACTACAAGCTTCAGGAACTGGACGAGGACCGTCCGCACGGAACCGAGATCACGGTCAGCCTGAAGGAAGACCTGGCAAGCCAGTTCACCAATGAGGCTCATCTCAAGGCCGTGGTCAACCGGCATTCGAACTTCATCAATTTCCCCATCTTCGTTGGGGAGAACCGGGTCAACACCATTTCGGCCCTGTGGCGTGAACCCAAGTTCCAGATTACGCCCGAGCAGTACGCCGAGTTCTACAAGTTCCTGACTTTTGATTCCGAGGCCCCCTTTGACACGCTGCATGCTTCTGTGGATGCGCCGGTGCAGTTCAACGCCCTCATGTTCATTCCGAAGTTCGGTAACGATCCCTTTGGGCTGGGCCGGGAAAATCGCGGCCTGGATCTGTACGTGCGCCGGGTGCTCATCGAGAAGCAGAACAAGGATCTGCTCCCCGAATACCTGAGCTTCGTCAAGGGCGTGGTGGATACCGAAGACCTGCCCTTGAACATTTCCCGCGAGACGCTTCAGGACAACATCCTCATACGCAAGATCAGTTCCACCCTGGTCAAGCAGGTTCTGGATCATCTGGGCAAGATAGCCAAGGACAATGCGGAGCGGTACAACGAGTTCTGGCATGCCCACGGCGAGCTGTTCAAGGCGGGCTATATGGACTTTCTGAACAAGGACAAGTTCAGCGGCCTGGTACGGTTCAATTCCTCGACCTCCGAAGACGACAAGGGCTTGACCTCCTTTGCCGACTACATCTCGCGGGCCAAGGAAGAGCAGAAGGAAATCTACTACGCTTACGGTCCCAGTCGGCAGGCGCTTGAGCTTTCTCCGCACCTGGAGGTGTTCCGCAGGAAAGGCATCGAGGTGCTGTACCTGTTTGAACCCATCGACGAGTTTGTCATGGACGCCCTGCGCGAGTTTGACGGCTTTGCCCTGGTTTCGGCAGAACATGCGGACATGACCAAACTCGACAAGTTCGAGTCCAGCGAAAAGGAAGACAGGCCCGAGGCGTTGACCGAAGACCAGAAGACCACCCTGGGCAAGCTGCTGGCCCGCATCAAGGAAGTGCTCGGCGAGAGCGTCACCGAGGTCAAAGCCTCCGCAAGACTGTCGGATTCCCCGGTCTGCCTGGCCAACCCCGACGGCAACGTGACTTCATCCATGGACAAGATCATGCGTGTCATGAGCAAGGATACCTCCATCCCCAAGAAGGTGCTGGAGATCAACCCAGACCATGCATTGGTCCGTAACATGTTGACTATCTTCAACAAGGACGAGAATGATCCCTTCATCGAGCAGGCCGCCAATCAGCTTTTCGAATCTGCTTTGTTGCTCGAGGGCTACCTGACAGACCCTCACGCACTGGTTGGCCGGGTGCAGGAGTTGTTGACCAAGTCCAGTGGCTGGTACGTGGAAACGAACAAGTAGTTTTCTCGTAAAACTTCAAAGAACAGCAAGTCCGAGCAGGTTCAAAACCTGCTCGGACTTTTTTATGTGCTTACACTTCTGTATTGTGCGAAAATCGAAGATTCTAATATCTATAACGGAATAGATCGATTAATACGATAGTTAGGCTGTGCTAATTCAGTGCAACTGTACTCACAAGAGGGGAATATGTTGAGAAATTTTGGTATAAAAACACGGATTTTCGCGCTGCTGGTGCTGCTCATCTTGTCAACACTGCTGGCCAGCGGAGCGTTCTGGATGGGGATGGTCAACCTGTCTGAAACCGGAATCGATCAAGCTGAAACCGCCATGATTGAAGGGTTTGAGCGCACATTGAAGTATTCAGTGCAAACCCTGGCCACCAAGGTGGGGGATGCGATCGTCAAGGCCGAAGCCAACGGTGAAGATCGGGTCAAGACCATTCAGGCCGAGTTGCAGGAGTCCCGGTATGGCGAGGACGGATATTATTTTGCCTATGACACCAAGGGAGTGAACATAGCTCACCCGTTGAGGCCTGATTATCCCGGCAAATCGAATCTGGACAACAAGGACCAGAACGGCAAGGAATATGTTAAGGATATGATCCAGGCGGCCAAGGGCGGCGGAGGGTTCACCACCTACTGGTTCCCCAAGCCCGGCGAAAGTCAGGCATCGCCCAAGATGGCCTATTCAATGATGATTCCAGGTACCGACCTGTGGATCGCGACCGGGATTTACGTTGATGAAATCAAGAGCAAGACCGAGGTGATCAGAGAAGGACTGCACGGTTTTACCCGTTCCCTGGTCATGTGGATCGGCATCGGCATCCTTGTCGGGCTGGCCGTGGTGGTGGTCCCCTTGAGCATCCTCATTGCCAAGTCCATCATTTCCCCCATGCAGGTCTGTGTGCAGTTTGCCGAGAAGATCGCTCGCGGCGAACTCGGGAAGACCCTTGGAGACACCAGCAAGGACGAACTTGCCCAGCTTTCCGGGGCCATGGATGACATGCTCACCCAGCTCAAGAACGTGGTCATAAATGTTCAGGCCAGCAGCGCCACCGTGGCGGCTGGTGGCGAAGAACTGACTTCCTCATCCGACAGCCTGTCCCAGGGCGCAGTCCAGCAGGCGGCCGCAGTTGAGGAGGTCGCGTCCTCCATGGAGGAGATGACTTCCAATATCCAACAGAATGCCGACAATTCGCGCACCACGGAAAAGATCGCCCTCAAGGCGGCAGAGGATGCGGAAAAGGGCGGTGCCGCTGTGGCCAGCACTGTGGAATCCATGAAGCAGATCGCGGAAAAGATATCCATCGTCGAGGAAATCGCCCGGCAGACCAACTTGCTGGCGCTCAATGCGGCCATTGAGGCAGCCCGCGCCGGCGAGCACGGCAAGGGTTTTGCCGTTGTCGCCGCTGAAGTGCGCAAGCTCGCCGAACGGAGCGGCCAGGCTGCAGGCGAGATATCCGAACTTTCCGCCTCCAGCGTCCGGGTGGCCGAGCAGGCCGGGAGTATGCTTGTCCAGATGGTGCCGGACATCAAGCGTACCGCCGAGCTGGTTCAGGAGATTGCCGCAGCCACCAATGAACAGAATGAAGGCGCGACGCAGATCAACAATGCTCTTCAGGAACTGGACACCGTTGTGCAGCAAAACGCTTCGGCGTCCGAGGAAGTGGCTGCCACTTCCGAGAGCCTGGCAGGCGAAGCCGAACAACTTCAGCAGGCCGTGAGCTTCTTCCAGGTGGAGCAGTCAGGCATGGGCGCATCGGTCAGACGGCAGGTGGTCCGGAATACGCCTGCCGCGTTGCCGACAAGCGAGGAAGGAGAATTCGAGCGTTTCTAACGTTCCCGTAAAGAATGCATAAGGAGCGGATTCGAGCGGGCGCTGCCTGCTTGAATCCGTTTCTCTTTTGTGCCGTCCGCCTGAAGGCTCATGTTATAAATAAAATTACGGTTTGGTGTGAGAAGTCAGAGCGTGTTATGCAGGGGAGGCTTATCAACCTGCAAACATATGGAGGTATAGTATGCCGAACATGGATTATCCCGGGCCTTGCCCAAGTTGCATGGGAATTGACGGTTGTCCGACCGACGCCGGAAAGCAGGAAGCCGTTGCCCACTATTGCAAGGGGCTTGAGATGGAGCTCAACACTTGGAAGGCGAGATTGTATGACGTGCTCGCTTCCGAGAGCAGCGGTGATTTGGCGGATGAGATCATCCTCATCAAGTCAACGGTGAAGGAATTGGAAGCGATCGCAGCCGAAATGCAGTCCACCTGCCCGAGCAGCCTTGGGGGCCAGGAAAAGATAATTGGCGGAAAGTTGGAGGACCTCAGGGTCCATTACACCAAGGCCCTTCAAGTGCTGTCGCCGGGCTGGTTCGGCGGCTGATGAAGTTGCCGGTTTGAGTTGAAGGTTCTTGGAAACAGTCCGTATAAAGGGTTCAGAGACGATGTCTGTATTGTGAGGTAGGAAGTGCCTTGTGCGAAATGAAACGGCCAGCCCGGGAAATTCTTCCGGGGCTGGCCGCTTCAGTCTGCTGATGCTGGAGTGCTCAAAGCGTTGGGTCCATGGCCGAGGTCAGCAACCTGGCGATGTCCATGACGTCCGGCTCATAGCTGCCCGAGTTCACTTCCGCCTTGAGGCGGGCGATTTTTCGAGCACGTTCAGCGGGCGAATCCCTGTGGGACCGTTCCGACTCGGTGGCTCCGAAATCGTCGAACACCTGTTCGGTTTCTATATGGGTCGCTGTTGATGAGCGACTGTCATCATAACCCTTCATTAACCCCTCCCTGGGTTATTGAAGTCAGTGGGAAGGATGTCTCACGTCCTTCCCGAAGTCTCCCCTCATCCGTTGCGACAGCCTCTGTCCGCGTCCCTGCGGCCAACTCTCCCGCAACCGGTGGATGATTGCATTGCATGCCGGATTCAGTGCATGCGTTCACGGTTGATACTCTTATCGGCCACCGAGCCGGGAATGCTTAGGGGTGGCCTGCACTTTTGAGTGATTAATTTTATCTTTTAATATCAGATTGCTATGCGTAATTATTGATGTGAAAAACGGACGAAATCCGCTCGCTCTTACAAGTATTCCGGGAGGTTCACTCCCTCGGAGGCGGCAATGACAAAGGCACAAAAAAAAGTGTATACCCCGTCCATGCCTGCTGACATGTCACACATCTGTCTTGTCGACGCCCCTCCGCTTTTGGCGGACGCCTTTCACTCGGTCGGATATACGGTTCTCTCCCTGAAGGCATCGCCCAAGCCGTTTTTCGATTTGTCTGAAACCCTGAAAGAGCGGAATTTTTCCCCGGATCTTGTCTTGCAGGTGGAACGACTGGCGAATCGGTCCATTCTGACAGGCCTTGATCAAGTGGATTGCCCGTTGCTCTTCTGGTGCCTTGATCCTCATCTCAACTCCTCTTGGCACAGCGCGTATGCCCGGCTTTTCGATCTGGTTTGTTCTACCCAGCGGGCATGGATACCTGCCATTGCCGGACAGGGTGCTGCCGATGTCCGCTGGCTGCCGTGGTTCGGTCAGAATCTGCCGCAACAGCCCTGGGGAGAACGTGAACACGGGCTGGCATTTGTGGGCCGGGTCACTGCCCATCGTCCGGCACGCAAATGGATGGTGGAGTTCCTTGAGGAACGGGCCGCTGCCTATAATCCGGCCATTCTTCGGGAGGTTTCGTTTCCGGAGATGATGGCCCTGTATGGGCGTTCCAGGGTTATACCCAACGAGTCCATCTTCGGGGAAGTCAATTTCCGGCTTTTCGAGGGGGCGTCCAGCGGTTGCCTGGTTGTGGGCCAGGCCATCGAGGAGCAGGCAGATCTGTTCGAGCCGGGTCGGGAGATGGATACCTACGGGCACGTTGTGGAATTCGGCGAAAAACTCGACAAGTACCTGAAAAACGACCGTCTGACCGGGGTCATGGCCCGGGCCGCCCATGCCAGGGTGTTGGCCGACCACCTGCCGGAACACAGGGTTCGCCGTATCGTGGAATACGCCCGTGACGCCACGCGTAACCGGGCCACGGGAAAGGACAGTGACAAGTGGACCGCGCTTGCTGCCGGTGCCATGTGGGAAGCGGGAGTGTCCGCCATTGACGTCAAGTCCATTGCCAATCTTCTGGCCGGGGTAGGGCAGGATGCGGCGGTACTGGCCGCGACCCTTCGGTTTCAGGCTGCCGCAGGCATGGATTCCGTGCTGGAGGAAAATGTCAAGGAACTGCTCGTTTGCCCGACCCTTCCGCATTCTACGGACCTGAACCTGGCCGCATCCATGGCCGCCCTGCGCACAGGTCATTTCTCCGGCGCCAAGACCTTTTGGTATCGTCATCTTGAAAAGCGTGGAGCCAAGACGCTGCCGCCGTCAAACCCCAAGGAGCTTCTCACGCTCTGGGCCAGGGAGTTGCAGCGCATGGGCAGGGGAGTCCGGCCGGGTTTCGTCTTTGATGCCAAGCGCCACCTTCCCGGCGTGGCCGTGGAATGTTTGCTGATGATCTTGTCCGGGGAGCCGGAAGACCTGCCCACGCTGCGTTTGCTGGATTCCCTGGTTCGCCCGGTCATGGGGTTGGAACAGGCTCGGGTCGGTTTCCTCTCCATCCTGACCCTTTTCGAGCGCAAGGATTGGCGGTTGGCCCTGGAGATCGCCCTGGCCAACCTGAAGTCCTATCGGCTCGAATCCGGCCTTGAGGAACTGCATCTCGCCCTGGTGATCGCCCGAGAACAGGGGCAGGAATCCGCTTTCATGCGGGTGCTCAGGGGACGCGACCCGTCGGGACTGTTGGCTAAGGCCGTGTGCGGACAGCCTACACGTCTATCCTGAACCCGAAATCGATGTCGCAGGCGGCCTGTCCGCCCCGGATGCCCCAGTTTTCCATGGGCAGGTCGTTGACGATGATGAACACTTCTTGCGGTGTCACGCCGCACGCCTCCAAATTGCGCACAACGGCCCGGTAGAGTTCCCGCTTGGCCTCCACGCTTCGACCGGAAAAGGCCTTGATCTCGACAAGGATATCATTGGGACTGCGGGAGACATCCCAGTTCTCGCGGGGAATCTCGTTGATGAACTGGTAGCGGTCGTTCTCGGGAATGCCGAAGGCGTGGACAAGGGCGGCGTGGACACCGTCCAGAATCCGTTGCTTCTGCTCACCGGTGCGGCCCGGCTGCATGGTCAGGGTGGTCAGGGGCATGATCTTCTCCTTATGGTCGGTATCCTTATCCGGCATGGGTTTCAGGGGCAAGCCCCTGTCGCGGA
The DNA here is from genome assembly GCF_004025585.1 of Pseudodesulfovibrio sp. S3. Classification (NCBI taxonomy): domain Bacteria; kingdom Pseudomonadati; phylum Thermodesulfobacteriota; class Desulfovibrionia; order Desulfovibrionales; family Desulfovibrionaceae; genus Pseudodesulfovibrio; species Pseudodesulfovibrio sp. S3. The sequence goes on along the minus strand of NZ_QTZO01000014.1, from coordinate 33,650 downwards.
CATGTGCCTTTCAACGCGATTGTCACGGACTTGCCATGCAGGACCGGGCATTGTCAGGCAAGTTCGTTCTAGACTTTTTCTCGAAAAATGGTCATGGTTGCGTTACCAACAGAAATCCCAATGGAGGTGCCAATGAAGTTGATTCACTGATTTCCGGCCACGTGGACCGAGTCGTGATAAAAAAACAGGAATCAATCTCAACCCATCGGACGGGGGATTATGGCCCAGAAGCATTTCGTCCTCGACACCAACGTCCTTATTGAAAATCCCAAATGCATCACCGCCCTGCGCAATGGGGTGGAAAACCAGATATACATCCCGTATACCGTCCTGCACGAGCTGGACGGACTGAAGAAAGACCCGCGTATCGGCCACATCGTCTCACAGGCGGTGCGGGCCATTCTCGAAGACGAAGACGTCAACATCTTCCCCCCGGATTTTGCACAGACCCTCACGGACGACGTGTTGGACGACCGCATTCTCAAGGAAATCATGCATGTGGGGCCGGAAGAAGCCACGCTCATCACCAATGACCGCATTCTCCAGATCAAGGCCAAGTGCTACGGTATCCCTTCCGAGCAGTATCTCGATTCCGACCCGTTCCGGTCCGAATCCCAGCGTTATACCGGCTTTGTGGAGGAGGGCGAGGACATTGTTCGCAACTGCTTTCGCTGGGAGAACGGCACCCCGATCTTCCATGGGCCTGATGGTCCCAAGGAGATCGGGTACACCCATGAGATATGGGGCGTGAAGCCGCGCAGCGTCTATCAGAATCTCGCTTTGGAGCTGATGCTCAGCGACGGCATCGATCTGGTTTCCATCCAGTCTGAAGCGGGCTACGGCAAGACCTTCCTTTCCCTGGCCGCCGCCCTCTACCTGATGCTGGAGCGCAAGGACAATCCCTACCGCAAGATCTATCTGGTCAAGCCGGTGGTGGAGATCGGCGCCAAGATGGGTTATCTGCCCGGCGACATCGAAGAAAAAATGCTGCCATACATCAAGTATGTGCAGGATTTGCTCATCAAGCTGCACGACATCCGGCCCGCCAACCGTATTTTTGCGGACGCAAACAATGACTCGTTCAAGTTCAACCCCAAGAAGTTCGAAGTTCAGCCCGTGGCTTTCCTGCGCGGCATGAACATCGAAAACGCGGTGGTCATCGTGGACGAGATGCAGAACCTGTCGCGCGGCGAGACCCGCGCCCTGCTCACCCGCATGGGTGAAGGCGTGAAGTGTATCTGCCTGGGCGACACCCGGCAGGTGGACAATCCGTACCTCAACGAGTCCAACAACGGTCTTAACTGGACAGTGCGCAAGCTCAAGGGGTATAAGAACTATGCGCATATGGTTCTCAAGGGCGACCGCTCGCGCGGCCCGATCACGGACATTGTGCTGAAATCCAAACTGTAATGAAAGAATCCCGCACCGGACCGGGTCCGGTGCGGGCATCACGGAGAATCCTCCTTGCCCAGACGGCTTCCACTCATCCCGTTCGCAGCGGGCCTCTTCCTGTTCTGTTGGGCGTTTCTGTTTCCTGCCGGGGTCAGTGCCCAGCAGCCGGCCATGCTTTCCCCAATGCAGATTGCAGCCTTTCCCTCCCTGGAATCGGCCATCCGCATCAAGGGTCCGCTTGATTTTTGCGGCGAATTCGTGCCGCTGCATCTGCCAGAGGTGCGGGAGCGGCTGGAAAAGGAACTCCTGCTCATGCTCTGGGACCGGGCCCAGGTCATCCTCTGGCTCAAGCGAACGGGCCGCTATTTCCCGCATATCGAGACCGTGCTCAAAGGCGCGAACATGCCCGACGATCTCAAGTTCATCGCCGTCATCGAGTCCGCGCTCAAACCCGAGGCCGGTTCCAACCGGGGTGCGTGCGGTGTTTGGCAGTTCATCAGTTCCACGGGGCGCAATTACGATCTGGTGGTGGACAGCTATTTCGACGAGCGCCGGAATTTCTTTTTTTCCACCAGGGCCGCCTCTCAATATCTGAGAGACCTGCACGGCCAGTTCGACTCCTGGACCCTGGCCTGCGCCGCCTACAACATGGGCGAACAGGGGCTTGAGCGGCAGATCAAGAAGCAGGAGGTCAAGGACTACTATCACCTTCACCTGCCGGATGAGACCGAGCGTTACATCCTGCGTGCCATTGCGGCCAAGCTCATCCTGACCGATCCCGCACGGTACGGCTTTGATCTCCGCCCCGAGGATTATTACACTCCGGCCAAGTTCGACCGCATCAAGCTCAAGGCCAAGTTCCCGACGCCGTTGACCATCGTGGCCAAGGCCGCCAACACCTATTACAAGAATATCCGGGATCTGAACCCGCAGCTCTTGAGCGACATCATCCCCATGGGCCAGCATGTCATCTTCCTGCCCGAGGGGGCGGCCGAGGATTTTTCCGACCGCTACCAGCCGCTCATGGCCAAGTACCGCGAGACCCTCCAGCCAGATTCCTATGTGGTCAAACGCGGCGACTCCCTGACGATCATCGCTCACAGGCACAACATGTCGCTGTACCAGCTGTGCAAGCTCAACGGCCTGAGCCAGAAATCCACCATTCGTCCCGGCCAGACGCTGCGCGTCAGCCAGTAACCGGATTGTGGAGAGCTGGCTGTTTCGCCTGTCTCGGAGCCATGCCTTTTTATCGGGGCACTTTCTGTTTTGGCAATCCATATAAAAAAAGAGGGACGCTCAGCGCCCCTCTTTTTTTAATCGATATATCAGAGAATAATCACCTGACAAGAAACTGTCCGGTCACGCTCTCGGGGTTCTCGATGATCTCTTCAGGCGTGCCCGAGGCCACGATCCGGCCGCCGTGTTCGCCGCCGCCGGGACCGAGGTCGATGACGTGATCCGAGGCCATGATGACGTCGGTGTTGTGTTCGATGACGATGACCGTGGCGTTCTTGTCCACCAGGGCGTGGAGTACGCGGATGAGTTTGCCGACCTCGTGCATGTGCAGGCCGGTGGTAGGCTCGTCCAGGATGTAGAGCGCTCCGGGCAGGCTGCGTTTGCCGAGTTCGCGGGATATCTTGATGCGCTGGGCCTCGCCGCCGGACAACGTGGTGGCAGGCTGGCCGAGCTTCACGTATTCGAGGCCGACCTGGGCGAGCACGTCGAGCTTGCGCATGAGCGCCGGATGGTTGGCGAAAAAATCTCGCGCCTGGCGCACGGTCATGTCCAGCACATCGGCGATGTTCTTGCCCCGGTATTCTACTTCCAGGGTCTGGGCGTTGTAGCGTTTGCCCTTGCAGGTCTCGCAGGTGACGTAGACGTCGGGCAGGAAGTGCATCTCCACGCGAATCTGGCCGTCACCCTTGCACGCTTCACAGCGTCCGCCCTTGACGTTGAAGGAGAACCGCCCCGGCTGGTAGCCGCGCTTCCGGGCCTCCTTGGACCCGGTGAATATCTTGCGGATTTCATCGAATATCTTGGTGTAGGTGGCCGGGTTGGAGCGCGGGGTTCGGCCAATGGGCGACTGGTCGATGGAAATGACCTTTTCGATCTTGTCCAGCCCGTTGATGCCGCCGATCTTGCCGGGGTTGTTCGCTTTCTGTCCGCGATGCAGGAGCAGATGCTTGTACATGGAATCCATGACCAGCGAAGACTTGCCCGAGCCGGACACCCCGGTCACGCAGGTCATGACCCCGAGCGGGATGTCCACGTCCAGGTTCTTGAGGTTGTTGGTCTGGACGTTCTTGAGCGTGATGAACCCCTTGGCCTTGCGCCGGGTCTCGGGCGGCTCGATGAACATGTCCCCGCGCAGGTATTTGCCGGTCAGGGTGTCTGCCTTGAGCAGCTTGTCCACCGGCCCCTGAAAAACCACTTCGCCGCCGAGCCAGCCGGAACTGGGACCGATCTCGATGACGTGATCGGCATGGAGGATGGTCGGTTCGTCGTGTTCGACCACGAGCACGGTATTGCCGCGCGCCTGAAGGGACCGCAGGGTATCGAGCAACCGCTTGTTGTCGCGCGGGTGCAGGCCGATGGACGGCTCGTCCAGCACGTAGGTCACGCCCACCAGGCCGGAGCCGAGTTGGGAGGCGAGCCGGATGCGCTGGGCCTCGCCGCCGGACAGGGTGGCCATGTTCCGGCCCAGGGAGAGGTATTCCAAGCCCACGTTGACCATGAAGCCGAGGCGGTGGGTCAGCTCCTTGAGGAGCGGTTCGGAAATGAGGGTGTCGTGGCCGGAGAAGGTCAGGTCATTCAACCAGTCCAGGGCGCGTTGGATGGACATGTCCGTGAATTCGAACATGTTCTTGTCGGCCACGCGCACGGCCAGGGCCTCGGGCTTGAGCCGCGCCCCTTCGCAGGTCGGGCAAGGGCGTGATTGCTGGAACTGGGCGGTCCAGTGGTCCCAGACCCCGGACTGCTGCTGGCCGTATTCGAGGATGGGCACGATGCCGGGCCAGCCCGTTTCCGGGCTGCCGTGAAAGAGTGCGCTCCACGCCTCCTCGGAATAGTCTTCGAGCGGCGTATCCAGGGTGAAGCCGTGTTGCTTGCCGAGTTTCTTCAGTTGCGGGCCGTACTGTTCCTGGCGGTAGGCGGACTTCCACGGGATGACACCGCCCTGATTCAGGGAAAGGCCCTTGTTGGGCGCGATCAGGTCCGGCTCGAAATATTCCACGAAGCCCAGGCCGTTGCAGTTGGGGCAGGCCCCCTGGGGCGAGTTGAAGGAAAAGAGCTGCGGCGTCAGGCGCGGCATGGATATCTTGCAGGCAGGGCAGGTGGACAGCGTGGACATGAAGGTGTCGCCGGGCGTGTCCCCGCCGACCACGGACACGATCATGCGTTCGTCGCCGCGTTCCAGGGCCAGTTCCACGGAGTCGGCCAGCCGCTTCTTGATGTTGTCCTTGATGACCAGCCGGTCCACCACCAGTTCGATGGTGTGTTTCTTGTGCTTTTCAAGCTCGGGCACTTCGTCCAGGGAGAAAAGTTCTCCGCCGATGCGTACGCGCACGAAACCCTCTTTCTTGAGCTTGGCGAACAGATCCTTGTGGGTGCCCTTTTGGTGGTCGACAAGGGGAGCCAGGAGCATGAATTTGGTGCCTTCGGCCATGGCCAGGATGGCCTTCACGATTTCGTCCGTGGTCTGGGCCTCGATGGGCTTGCCGCAGGACGGGCAGTAGTACTTGCCCAGCCGGGCATAGAACACGCGCAGGAAATCGTAGACCTCGGTCACCGTGCCCACGGTGGAGCGCGGGTTGCGGGTGGCGGTCTGCTGCTCCAGCGAGATGGCCGGGGAAAGTCCCTCGACCTTGTCCACATCCGGTTTGTCCATCTGCGGCAGGAACTGACGCGCGTAGGCGGACAGGGATTCCACGTACCGGCGCTGGCCTTCGGCGTAGACGATGTCGAACGCGAGCGTGGACTTGCCCGAACCGGACGGACCGCAGACCACGACCAACTGGTCGCGGGGAATATCCAGGGTCAGGTTCTTGAGATTGTGGTGCCGGGCGCCTTCTATGTGAATGACTTTGTTGTCGGTGGTTTTGGTCATTTTGGGAGAGTAACCATTCTCAGGTTGAAGGCAAGCATGGGGATAGAAATGATGGGAATAATCAAGCCGAACACTAGGCTGTCAGCCAATGGGAAGCGCTCTTCACGTCGGTGAACATCCGATATCTGAACCCCCGGTTCAGCAACACGGTCTCGAAGGTTCGAGCCACAGGCCTGTTGTCCTGGGCGCATACCACTGCTACGCGGCGTCTGGGGAAACCGTTGAGAGATTCCGTCAGTCTTTTCGACAGGATCACGGCATCGAAGCAGGTAGCATGGCCTGTCAATTCCTGCTCCTGAAGCAGGATGCACTTGCTGCCCAGACGTTCCGCTTCGGCCAGAACCGCCTCAACATAGCCGGCGAGGTCTTCAAAATTATCGATACTTCCCCGAGCATCGACCTGCAGGAACGCGTCGCGATCCGTGAATTCAAGCTGACATGGCATGTTTTTACCTAAATATTCTCAAAATGACTGACGCCCAATTATGAAAAGTACAGAGATACAAGTAAAGGATAATCAAGTGTTCATTGCATCCGGGAAGTTCCCTTGACTTGGTCGCCCGGCTCGGCAGGAGAGACCGCCCTTTACAGCCCGTATGGCAGCGGGTATGTTATTCGTTGAAACAAAGCCAAACCCGTTGCGAGGCGGGGACGGAAAGCCACGGGCCTCTTGCAGGCAGCCGGGTTGCCACAGCTCTTCCGATGTCCGTCGTGATTTCGTACCGCTCAGGCATCCCCGCCTTTCATCAAGGAGAACGCATGAGCAACATTCCATCCGCCGGGAACGGCAATATCAGTAAAACCCCTTCGTTGGACGAAAACCTGGTCAAGGTGTCCCCCTATATGGTCATCCCTTCCAGGGTGGGAGGCTTTTCCCTGTATCTGAAGCAGGAAGGCAAGCTGGTGCTCTATGCGGAAAAGGGCGAGCTGTTCACGGACGAGCACAAGGAGCGGTTGTCCCTGCTCGGCGTGAAGCATCTGTACGTCAAGGGTGCGGACTACCGTCACTTCATGAACTACCTTCAGGACAACATCCTGGAGCTGTTGGACAACGAATCCATCCCCGTGACCGAACGGGCCAGGGTGTGGAACGACGCCACCGTGTCCATTGCCAGGGAAGCCTTTGACCGGTCCCTTCCTTCGCCCATAGACAAACGGCAGTTCAAACGCATCCGGGCGATTATTTCCAATTCGCTGAAATTCCTTGCGAGAGAGGACGCCCTGAAGGAACTGTCCAGGTTTATCAAAGAAGGTGACGAATCCTATCGCCACGGTATCGGAGTCATGGTGCTGACCATCACCACCCTGTGTTCCTTCATGAAGGAGGATTCCGAAACACTGGTGGCTGTGGGCATGGGAGCCATCCTGCACGACATCGGTAAAATGGAGTTGCCGCAGGATCTGTTCACCAAGAAATTCGACAACCTGAGCCGGGCGGACAAAGACCTGGTCAAGTCCCATCCCGCTCTGGGCGTGAGTCTGTGCTCCTCCATGCCCCTGCCCCAGGAAGCGCTGCAATGCATCCTGTTCCATCATGAGCGTGAGGACGGACTGGGCTACCCCTCCGGGTCCACGGGTGCGATGCTGCCTTCCTACGTCAAGGTCTTGAGCCTGTGCAACGAATACGACAACCTGACCCGTGGCAAGGAAGGCCGGAGAATGACCCCGTTCGAGGCCCTGACCCACATCAAGTCCATGCGCAATGCCTATGACAAGGAAATGCTCAGGCGGCTCATATCCGTTCTTGCAAAGGCCGACCTCACGTAAATCCCCGCCTGGGACGGCCCTCTTTCCCGGTTGCGTTGAATCCTCGGCACAGCGGAGCTGCTCCCGTGCAGAACACTGACCAGGACAAGGCTCATCTGATCCGGCCCCCCTTGGCAAGACCATGCGACAACGGCGTGCCATATCTGAATATGACGCGCCGTTATCGTCGCGATTCGATTCCAGCCCCTGTTTCAACCAACACCCGGAGGTCGGAGAGAGTGGGCAGATGTGCCGATTTTCCGGCTTCGGCCGCTCCGCAAGCATGCCCCGGCAGGCAGAGGCAAGGCCGAAAGATGTGGGCACGGCCTGCTGTCGCACGCTGTCCCCACAGGAAATACTATTCGTAGAGCTTGTCCACTTCCTCGTACACGTACCGCATGTACATCATCTTGGGCGAGCCGCCCATGGCCACGGCCAACAGCCCGGCGTCGATGATCTCGTCCCTGGAGGCGCCGTGGGTGACGGCGTTCTGCACGTGCAGCGAGATACACATGTCGCACTGGGTCAGGATGGAGCAGGCGATGAGGATCAGGGACTGGTACTTGTCCTCAATGGCGCTGCCTTTCTTGATGGCGGCAGTGAACCCCTGGTACGCCTTGAAGACATCCCGACGGTTCTTGTTCATCTGACGGAAAAGTTCAGTTGCTTTTTCAGCGGGTTCCGGCATGGCAGCCTCCTGTTTGGTAGAGTCCGGTCCAGGAGAACATCTCCTGGACCGGGCCTATGAGAGGGAGAGAGTCCCGATTTGGGTGACCACTGGGTACATTCAAAAAAACAGCCTGTAAAGCGGAAAAAAAAGGGTAAATCTTGTTCATGGAAGAATTTTATTATGGAAAGATCCAAAAAAAACGACCAAGGATGTTTTGTTGAATGTCCTTGGCCGTTTTTGCATGTCGTTGGCAAGGCGTTAATCTTCCTTGCCGTGGATCAACGTGTAGAGCGCACCCTTTTTCTCCAGCAGTTCATGGTAGCCGCCCTGCTCCATGATGCGGCCTGCCTTGAGGACCACCACCTTGTCGTAATAGGGAAGCATGTCCAGCCTGTGGATGACCGCCAGGACCGTGGATTTGCCTTTCCAGTTGTCGGTCAGGATATTCTGAACCCGGGACTGCGACTTGTTGTCCAGGGCGGCGGTGGCCTCGTCCAGGATGAGCACTGGCGGGACCTTGAGGAAGGTGCGGGCCAGGGCCACCTTCTGGCGCTGGCCGCCGGACAGCCTGTCGCCCATGGAACCGACCTGGAAGTTCAGGCCCATTTCGGCCACGGGTTCCAGGGCTCCCTGCATGATCAACGCCTGCATGATGCGGTGGTTGATCTCGTCCTGGGCGCCCTGCGCCTCTGTCCGAACACGACCGAACAGGATGTTGTCCTGAATATTCAGTGAGTTGATGTACTTGTCGTGGGTGAAAAAGGTGAAAGCGTCGGGATACTCGGCGGCAACGGCGTCCATGAAGTCCTGGCGCGAACGGACCACGCGATTGGCAAAACCCTTGTCCAGGTCGACCTGTTTGTGGACGCCGGGAATGTAGGCCATGGCGAGCTTGAGAATGAGGCCCTTTTCATGCTCCGACAGCGGTTCGCCGGAATCCAGTCGGTTGGCGACTTTCTGGTATTCGCCGTATTCAGCCTCGGGAATGGGACAGTTCACGAACATTTCGTGAACTGGCTCCGGACCCATTTCGTCCGTGACCACCCGAGCCAGGGTCTCTCCCAAAACCACCAGATGCGCCTGGAGGCCGTGGCCTTCGAGGAATTCCATGAACCGGGGGTGCGCATGGAGGTGTTCCTGGTCGAACTGTTCGGTGTTGGCCGCGCCGAAAGCGATGTTCTCGGCCACGGTCATGTATTGGCTGTAGGTGTCCATGTCGAAGAATTCGATGTGCTCGGCCACGTCCGCATACATGCCGTCCTGCCCCTCCTGGAACTCCTGCCTTGAAGCGAGGATGGCATCCATGAGCGCTTCATTCGGATTCTCCTCGTCAAGCCTGGATCGAAGGGCAAAAGCCAGTACGTCCGTGAACAGCCCCACCTGCTGGGATATCTTGATCAGGTCGTCCAGACCCGGCTCGCCTCCGGGGCAGGAGCCACCCTGCATGGCCAGCGACCTGCATGAATAGAGCAGGTTCTCCTTGACCGAGCCGTCGAATATGAACGGATGCTGGGCCACCATGCCGAGGTTGTAGGAAATATCCTGCTTGGTCAGTTCGGAGACCTCGCGACCGCCCACCATGATGCTGCCGCTCGTGTATTTGTACAACTGGGCCACGCACAGGGCCAGGGTGGATTTGCCGGAGCCGGAGAAGCCCACGAGAGCCACATGTTCGCCGCCCTTGACCTTCAGGGAGACGTTGTCCAGCAGCCGGATGTTTCCGCCGATCACGAAGGAGAGGTTGCGAATCTCCACATCGTTGTCGAGCACGTAGGGTTCGCGCCCTTCGGTGTACTGTTTGAACTCCGGTGTGTGGTCGAAGGCGCGCATGATCTGGCCATAGCGCACCGAGCTGTCCTGATAGACCTGCCAGAACTCCATGAGTTCCTTCCAGGGATCGTAGAGCTTTTCGTAGGCGGACAGGAAGGCGACGATGGCGCCCACGTCGAAGTGTCCCTGGATGGCGTAGTAACCGCCGATGAGAAACAGCACGAACGGTCCGAGACTCATGAAGAAGTTGTTTATGAATTTGATGCCGAACTTGATGCCGTTCTGCATTACCGTGGCTTTGTAGAGCTTGTCGAGGATGGTGACGAACCGTTTCTTTTCCAGCGGAATGGAGGCGTTGGAATGGACCTCATGCACGCCGGACACGGCTTCGCCCACCAGCCCGGAAAGGGCCTGGGTGTGCTTGATGCGGCGCCGGTTGGACCGGCGGAAATACTTCTGGATGCGCGGAAGCACGAACAGTTCAATCGGATAGATGGATATGGATATGAGGCCGATGGTCGGATTCAGGTGGATCATGTACCAGGCCATGGCCAGGAAGGTCAGTATGTTGACTGCGGGCACGGCCACTGCCTGGCCGATGAACGAGGCCACAGGGATGAATTCGGTGATGAGATAGGAGATGACGTTGCCCGGGGAGGTGCGGCGGTAGAACTGGATCGGCAGGGAGAGCAGGTGCTCGTATAGTCGCTCCCTGATGATCTTGAGCGCTTTCTCGCCGATGTGTACCTGCATCAGGTTGATGGCGAATTTGAGCATCCCGGCCAGGGTGACGGCCCCGATGTACAGGGCGCAGTAACGCCACAGGGCAGGGATGTCCTTCATGCCGATGGCTTCGTTGATGATCCTCTTTTGCATCTCGAGCGGGAGGACGCGCATGGCCACGGTGACCACGATGATTCCCACCACCATGAGCTGGAGGGAGATGTTTTTATAGAGAACCCAGGAGTAGAGGGATGTTTTCGTGATGCGTTTGTTGTCGTTGGGATGCGGCATGAGGCTGTCCATTTTCAGGTTGGTTGATCTGTGCACATATAAACGGAATAGGTTTGCTTTCCAAGTATTATAATGAAATTGCCTGTTCGGCGGTGGACATTTGCCCTTGATCTGTGGTCAAAATGCAGGATGCGTTAAAGCTATCTATAGTTGCACGTGACATATGTTATGAAAATATCCATTCGCATAAAATTTTTCGTCGTCCTGATGGCCTTCAGCCTGGCCCCCATATTCATTTCACGCGGCCTCATGGGGCGGGCCTCCAGCGAGGTCATCGAGAAAACCCGTGAGCAGACCCGTAAGGAACTGCTCGACATCGTGTCCGATGAATTCGAGTACACAGCCTCGTCACTTCTTGCCATTCTGGAGCGGACCGGAAATGTAATGCAGTTGGCTGCTCAGACTGTGGCCGGTGAAGTGGTTTCCGTCCTGGGTCAACCGGCTCTTTCTTCAGCTCCTTTGCCTTATTTTTCCAATGATTTTGCTGATCCCGACTTGACGCCTCCGGATGCAGCCAGGCGTGAGGGGTATGTCAGGCGGACCATGTCTAAGGTACAGCAGTCCATCAGGGTCAGCCTTGAGCATCCCACGGTCCATCTGTCCCCCGGAGTGCGGCTGGAGGACGTGGACGGCGAACTGCGCCAATTGCTTCTGGCGGCTCCCGTTATAAGGGGTGTTTACAGCGAATTGCCGTCCGGTCCATTCTGGATCAATGTGGCCATGGAATCAGGTGTGTTCATGACGTTCCCCGGACACGGCAGTCTTCCGCACATGTTTGATCCCAGAAACCAGGATTGGTACCGGAGTGCCCGGGACGTGGATTCGGGAAAATGGTTTAGCACCGTGGACCCGGCCACCCGGTTTATCATGAACAAGTTGGTGTTTCCCCTCCGGGACCGTGAGGGCAGGTTCCTCGGAGCCGTATCTGTCGACACTCCGGCCCATGCCATGATGTCGGACAACGAACTCGGAGCTCGGTGGCAAGGAGATGTGCGCACCTTTTTGGTAGCCAGGGTCCCTGAGGAGGAGTCTTCGGGCAGGGGGCTGGCCATTCTGGTGCAGGCGGAATCCGGCGAAGGGGGGCGGCGGCACTGGATGAGCGCGCCAGAGAAAGAATGGCTCACTTTTGACGACCCAGTGGGATACAATGTTCTTTTGCACGCACTGGATACGCGGAAGTCCGGTGTAATGAAAATTTCCTACAACGGCCAATCCTCGGTTTGCGCCTTTGCCACAGTGGACACATACGCCATGTTGGTCATTGCTCCCAAAACAGTGGTTGCCAAACTGCCCGACGAGGTCTCCGGCCTGCTCAATGCCTTGTTCCAGGAAGTACGGAACATCTCCTCCATCATTTCCGGCGTTATGCTGATCATCACCGGGCTTATCGCCTGGTTCGGCTCGCGTGCCATTACAAAGCCGATTTTTGGCATAGTCGATGTGGCCAAACGGTTGATGCGGGGCGACTTCGCCGCGCATATCGACTATCGGGCCGGGGATGAGCGGGACGACCTCATCGAGGCCTTCAACGAGATGGGTCCCAAGCTCAAGGAGTTGATGCAACTGAACAAGGACATGGAGCTGGCCCAGGAAGTCCAGCGATTGCTGCTGCCCAGTTCAGAACCCGATCTGGCGGGCTTTGATGTTTCGGGCGGCATTGCCTATTGCGATCAAACCGGCGGCGACTATTATGATTTTATAAGGATTTGTGGCGGCGAGCCCGGAATGGCCGTGGTCCTCGGCGATGTGTCCGGGCACGGTGTGCCGTCGGCCCTGGTCATGGCCGCTGCCAGGGGGCAGTTGCACGCCCTGGCGAATATCGATCTTGCCCCGCATGAACGAATGGATTCCATCAATAAGGTTTTGAGCCGGGATCTGGACGGGACCGGCCGATTCCTGACCATGTTCTACCTGCACCTGCAGGAGAATTCCTCTTCCATAAAGTGGGTACGGGCAGGGCATGATCCGGCCATTCGCTACAATCCCGTCACGGACGAATTCGGTGAACTGTGGGGCGAGGGTTTCCCCCTCGGTGTGGTTGAGCAAGCCGTGTACGCGACCAATGAGACACGGCTGGAGGCAGGCGATATATTGGTTCTGGCCACAGACGGGGTTTGGGAGGCGCAGAACTCCCAGGGTGAAATGTTCGGCAAGAAGAGAATGCTTGCTATCGTGCGCGAGAATGCCCATAAAAGAGCAGAGGCGATCCGTTTGGCCATGATGGCTGCGGTGGAAGCTTTTCAGGGCAACGGCCAGGAGGATGACATTACCGTCGTCGTGGTCAAGAAGGACGCAGGTGATAATCTCATGGCCCGGCACTCCATATCTTTTCGGATGACGAACAAGGAAAACTGCTTCAAGTGCTTCCAGCCCAAGGTGGAGGAATTCGGCTTTGCCCATGCCCTGCATCCCAAGATCATCTTCCACCTTACGCTGGCCCTTGACGAATTGATCACCAATATTATCTCCTATGGCTACACTGATTTTGACGAGCATCCCATTGACGTGACCATCGGTCTTGAAGGCGATATCCTGACCATTCAACTGGAAGACGACTCCGAGCCGTTCAACATCCTGGAGGCCCCGGAGCCTGAATTGGACGTGCCGCTGGAGGATCGTTTAAAGCCTGTCGGGGGCATGGGCATTCATCTGGTCAAGAGCATGGTGCACGGCATCAGCTACGAGCGTAAGGGCGGCAAGAACGTTCTTACTTTGCATAAAAATATCAGCAAGACCCATTGCCCGGTCTCGGGTTAGGGCGCATGGAGGTGTATAATGGCACTGAATCACATCAATGAAAACGGTATCACCATTCTCGCAGTGAACGGCAACCTCGACGCCGAGGGAACCCAGACCATGGAGGAAAAGGTTCTGGCCCTGCTGGAAGGCGGAGAGACCAAAATCCTGTTCGATTTTTCCGGGTTGGATTACATCAACAGCTCGGGCCTGCGTGTGCTTGTGCTTGCCTATCAGCGTCTCAAGAAGAAAGAAGGCGTTGTGGCCATCTGCGGGGTCAAGGATTACATCCAGGAAGTGTTCGAGGTGTCCGGTTACGACAAGATCTTTCCGCTGTACACCATGCGGGCGGATGCCCTGGGCGCCATGTAGCGACCGATACCCTTCCGAATTCCATACTTGGCCCTGTTCGTTTTCGAGCAGGGCTTTTTCTTGTCCGGCCCCCATTGAGGGCCTGCCAGCTTGCCGGATCTGGGCGCCCAATGGATGGGAATGGGTTCGGCCGGTCAGGGCATGATCTGGGCGGTCAAAATAGTTATGGGCTGTTCCTTCTGAACCTGACTCTGCCGTCGATGAGCAGGGCGGCAGTGGAAACGATGAGCATCCCCGCGAGCAGCCGCAGCGTGAAGGCTTCTCCGAGAAAGGCGATGCCCAGGCCGGTGGCGCTGAAGGGAATGAGCAGGGTGACCAGGCTGACGTTGGTGGCCCCTGATGTGTTCAGGAGGCGGAAGAACAGGATATAGGCAAAGGCGGAACAGATCAGGCCGAGTCCGACCACCGCGCCCAGGGCGTCGAGTCCGGGCATGTCCAGTTCCCACGGGCGGGTGAACACGAGCGCCACCGGTAGCATGACCAGGCTTGATGCCGCCAATTGGCCGCAGCTCACGACCAGCGGGGGAATGCCGGCCAGCCGCCGGGCATAGGTGGCGGCGCAGGCATAGGAAAAGGTGGCTCCCATGACGGCCAGTTGCCCCAGGACGTGGTCGCCGATCCCGGCCAGGGCATCCGTGCCGATGAGCACGGCCACGCCGCTCAACCCGATGATGGCGCCGGAGAATTTGCGCACCGAGGCGCGTTCGTCGGTGGTGAAGAAGTTTGCCACAAGGATGGTGAAGGCCGGGGTGATGGCGTTGATGACTGCGGCCAATCCGCTGTCTATGTACTGCTGGCCCCAGACAATGAGGGAAAACGGGAGGGCCGTGTTGAGCACCCCCAGAATCAGAAATCGGGGCCAGCGGTGCAGGTGTTTGCGGAACTCCTGCCGGGTGACCGCAATGACGGCCACAAGTCCGAGGCAGCCTATGAAGACGCGTCCGAAGACCACCAGCAGGGGCGGCAGGCCGCGGAGGGCCACTGCATTGAAGAAGAAGGAGCCGCCCCATATGATGGAGAGGGTCAGGAGCATCAGCCATTCGATCAGGCCCATGCGTCTGATGGTTTGGATGGTCATTTCTGCAGTGTCTCTGTCCGTAGGAGTACGGTAACCGCCCAACGAACCGTTTTTTTTGCGGCGTAATCCGGATTCATGGTTGTCCCCGGCTTACCGGCTGTTTCCGGCCACCTGATAAAAAAAGAGTCCGCCCATCCAGATGGAAGGGCGGACTTGTATGGCTGGTGAGGCTGACCTTAGAAGCTGTAGCCGAGAGCCGCACGCATTTCTGCGGGGATCATGGCATCCTGGCCAGGTTCGAGAGCCTTCCAGGGAGCACCGGCTTCCTTGCGGGAGGCTTTGACTTCTTCGAGGTCAAAACCGTAGCGGGGCACGTCGAACTGCTGTCCGGGGTAGATCAGGTCAGGATTGTTGATCTTGTCGCGGTTGGCTTTGAAGATCAGGGGCCACATGAAAGGATCGTTGTAGACATGCTTGTACTCGGAGATCCACCACAGGCATTCGCCCTTGGTCACGGTGTGGGTGACGGGCAGAGCGTCATATTCTGCCTTGTACACAGCCATGGGATCAACGACCGGCTCAACGATTTTTTCTTCGACAATAACTTCTTTTTCTTCGACCACCACCACTTCGGGTTCGGTCTGGACTTTCTTGGAGCAACCCCAAGCGAACACAAGGCACAGCATGATTGCAATCAAAATCAGTTTTTTCATCAAAGGCCTCCTCAAATGAGATCTCTTTTTTTTACAACGTCCAGTGTTTCACTGGGTCATGTTCCTATCTTATCAGACCAATTATCAATAATTTTCTTTTCTTGCAAGACCATTTTGCTTGTCGGATTTTCGGCGATAGCCCTTGCCACCGCCTGGGCTGCTTCCTCGACCCATCCTCCCATACGCAGGCTTTGGCTTGCAAGTATGTACATCTGTTCAGGTTCCGATCCGTATATGGCAAAGATAAGGCCTGCGTATTCATCGGCAAAGACGGATCGGACCAGATCGTTTTGTGAAAATATATAACGAGCCAACAGCACGTTGTCGCTGTACCTGTGCAGGTAGTACGGCAAAAGCTGGCGGCATTTGGCGATGATGAACCTGATGCGGTCTATCTCCCGGCGCATGGATTCCTCGGTCTGGTTGAGGATCTGGAAGAGTTGTTCGGTGATATCCTTTTCCGAGGCGCTGAGATTGCCTTCGTAAAGCTTGTGGAACCAGGGTGCATAGTTCTGCTTCTGGTAGGCGTCCTCTTTGAGCTTGATGGTTTCGTGGAAGATGTAGCCCATGGCCCAGTCCAGAAACTTGCCGCCGAGCTGGGAGTGGGGATCGTTGCGAAAAACGTGATGGGCCGTATCCTTCATGCGCCAGAGCAGCCCCTTGTTCATTTCGCTTCCGACCAGATCCTTGAGCACGTCGAATTCAATGGTTCCGTCCTCGTCAAACTGGATGAACTGCTCTTCGATCTGTTCACAGGCCTGGCAGAAGAATTTGAACAGGTCGCGGACGAATTCCGAGTGTTTTGCCTGTATCCACGCTTTCGACATCTGATTCGACTCCGTATTGCCCGGATGTTAGGCGGGAAAGATGACGTCCACCCGCGCACCGCCCTCTTCGGCGTTGCTCAGGACCATATCCACGCCATGGCTCTCAAGGATGGTGGAGACCAGGGCCAGGCCGAGGCCCGTGCCGGTATCCTTTGTGGTGAAGAACGGGTCGCGCACCTGGTCGAGATGTTCCGGGGTAAAACCGGGACCCGTGTCGACAATGGTCACGTGCAGCCCCTTCTCGCCCCTGGCCGCCCGGATGGATATCTCGCCGGGGCCGTTCATGGCCTGGAGCGCATTGGCAACCAGGTTGTAGAAGGCGCGGTAGAGCAGGTCCTTGTCGCCCTTGGCCGACATGTCGCCTTCGAAATCGCTGTCGATGGTCACGCCGAGCTTTTCGCATTCGGGCTCCATGAAGACCATTACCTGTTCCAGGGTGGACCGTATGTCCACCGGCATCATGGCGGGTTTCTTGGGCCGGGCGTAATCGAGGAATTCAGTGACCGTGCGCGAGAGCCTCTTGGCCTCCTCATGCAGGGCCTCCATGATGCGGATGTGGGAGCTGTTTTCCTTTCTGGCCTTTTTCAGGATCAGTTCCGAGCTGGAACAGATGATGCCGAGCGGGTTGCGGATTTCGTGGGCCACCCCCGCAACCATGCGGCCCATGCCCGCCAGTTTCTCTTGTTGCTGCAACTCGGAGATGAGTTTTTCCTTTTCCCGGAGCTGACGGTTGCTGAGCCGTTCGGCCCGTCGAAGCACCGTGAGCACCAGGAAGAAGAGGACCAGCGAAGTAATCAGCGAAAAGGCGATGATCAATCGTTCAAAATTGAGCATGGCCAGGTAGTCGGCGGTTATGTCCTGCTGAAATTCCAGGATGCCCATGATCGGGTTCTGGGCGATGTTGGTGAGGCTGCGTTCCGCCCTCAGGGGATAATATGCCCGCAGAACCATGGAGCCCGGGTCAAGGTTGACCCGGAACAGGGAGGCTATCTTGGAGACCCTGGCCAGGATTTCCGCACTGAAGTCCTCGGTCTCCCAGGTCTTGGTGACCATGTAGCCCGCATTACCCTGATCGCCGACCTCGTCCTTGTTCAGGGAGTAAGTGATGCTCCCGTTGGCGTCGTAGATGCGCAGGCTGGAAACGTGGAAACTGTGGATGGTGGAGCGGACCACCTGGTCCATGGCATTGGCCTGGTCCTCGTTGCGCAGCCGGATGGCCCCGAACTTCAGGACCGTGGGGATCACGAAGCGGGTGAAGAGCTGGTGGCTGACGTTCTCGGCCAGGAGCAGGCCGAACGCCTCCTGCTTTTCCAGCAGGGTCTGCTCGGCGTATTTGGATATAAACAGGGACAGCAGCAGACTGAACCCCAGGATGATGACCAGCAGGGTCCAGGATATGACCTTGACGAACTGGAGGGGGCTGCTGCCGTCCTCTTGATGCTTTTGCAATGACTCAGAACTCCCGTAAATCTCTGTCAGCCGTGAGGAATGCGTTCAGGTCCGCCTTTTCCTCAGTCAGGCCGTCCGCGTTCATGCGGGCTTTTGCCAATCGTTTGCCCAACTCCACTGCAGGTTGGTCCAGTGGATTGATGCCCATCAACCAGCCGGTCAGGATGGTGGCCGCGCCAAGCAGCGCGATCAGCTTGCCAGCCTGTTTCGGGCCATCAGAACCCATTTTCAACTCTACCAGCGGCACACCGTTCATGGACAGGGCCATGCGGTTGCCGAGTCCTTCCGCCTGGATCAATTCGCCGAAGTCCTTTCCCCGGACATAACTGAACTGGTCGGGCAGGTCTGTCGGGAACTTCGGCCCGGCAGGCAGGTTCGGACAGGTCAGGTACAGGCATGCCTTGTTGCGCACGCCGTCCATGAACATCTGGTTCACGGAGTGCTGATCCGTGACGCCGATGGCGGGTACGGGCTGGCTGCCTTTGCCTTCCTTGCCCAGGGATTCGGCCCAGAGCTGGGCGAACCAGTCTCCGAAGCTTGCCCACAAGGGGATATAGGCGAAAAAGATCATCTCGGCAAATCCCTTGTCCTGCAGGGCCGCGCCCCAGGCCGCCAGCCGGAATGCGCTGTGCGAAGCCAGTCCGTCTCCGGTCAGGTTCGGATCGGTCAGAGGTGCGGCCACCTCCTGGGCTCCGGCAATGAGGGCGTCCGTGTCCATGCCCAGGAACACCGCCGGAATCAGACCCACGGCAGAGAGAACGGAGTAGCGGCCGCCGAGGTTGTCGGGGACGGGCAGGGACTTGATGCCGAAGGAATCCGCTTCGCCGCGCAAGAAGCCCTGTTTCTCGTCGGTCACGAGCAGCATGTGCTTGGACCAGGCATCACCCAGGTGGTGCTGCATCCATTTCTTGAGGATGAAGTACTGGCCCACGGTCTCGATGGTGCCGCCGGATTTTGACACTGTGACCACCACGGTCTTTTCGGGCGGCAGTTTGGCAAGGTAGGCTTCGAGGGCATAGGCATCCACGTTGTCCGCAATCCACAGGGACGGTCCAGTGTGGCCCGGTTGGTCCTGCTGGGGGTAAAACGCCTGTTGCAGGGCTCGGGCGCCCAGGGCGGACCCGCCGATGCCGAGTAGGAGCATGTGGTCGAAACCTTTGAGAAAGTCTTTGAGAGTATCCAGTTCCTTCTTGAGTTGCGCCGCATAGGGCATGGTCAGGAAGGGCAGCCGTCCCCCACCGGTTTCCTCGCGCAGGCGCGCGGCCAGTTCATCGGCCCTGGCTTCATAGGTGGCCATATCCAGTTTTTCGAGGTCCGAGTTGGTCCAGTCCAGAATGTCAGGCATGGTTTCCTCCAGCATTGATTTCTATTTGAGCGCAAGGTCGCTTCGGCGCCCGGAGATGTCCAGATGCTCATAGTGCATGTTGATGGCGACAATACCATTATTATCAGAAAATGGAAGCGGCGCCGGACGCGCTTTTTCTCAAGGGTGTTGGGACGCTGCCGCTTCATCCAGCCGTTTGCGGTAATGGTCAATGTGCCCCGCCATGTGATGGTAGTTGTCCTTGACCGGAAAATCCAGGGTCAATTCCTTGCCGTCCAGGGTCCAGGCGTCGGCGGTCGGCCGGGGCAGTTCCATCGGGGTGGTCTCCGACAGCGCTTGGAACGGGGCCACGGCGCGCATGGCGTCGATGTCGAACATGTATTTTCCTCTATTGCTTGCCGAACAGGAGGCGTTGCAGGTCGGCCAGGGTCGGGCTGGTCGCAGAGTGGCATACCGGGTCGTGTCCCAGCCGTCCGGCCTGTTTCAGACGGACGTCGTGGGCGGCCACCGGACGCACCTGGCCGTTGAGGTCGATCTCGCCCCAGAAGACCGAGGATTCCGGCAGGGGCTGGTCATAGAACGAGGACATGATGGCCGCCACCACGGCCAGGTCCAGGCCGGGGTCCTTGTAGGCCAGTCCGCCCGCGATCTTGGCGTAGATGTCGTGGCCGCTCAGGTTCATGCGCAGCCGTTTTTCCAGCACGGCCAGGAGCAGATTGAGACGGTTGGTGTCGAAGCCGAGCGCGGTACGCCGGGGAATGGTCAGAAAGGACTTGGACACCAGGGCCTGGACCTCCACGGCAAAGGGTCGCTGTCCGTCCACGGCCAGGGCCATGGCTGTACCGGACAGGGACGGGTCCCGTGCGCCCAGGAAAAATGTGGCCGGGTCTTCCACCACTTCGAGCCCCTGCTCCTTCATGGTGAAGACCACCAGCTCGTCGCTGGGGCCGAACCGGTTCTTGAGTACGCGCAGGATGCGGGAAAAATGCTTGCGGTCGCCTTCCAGGTACAGGACCGTGTCCACCATGTGTTCGAGCAGCTTGGGCCCGGCGATCTGGCCGTCCTTGGTGACGTGGCCCACCAGAATGAGCGTGGTGCCGGTCTTCTTGGTCTTTTCCACCAGCTCGGCAGCCACCGCGCGCACCTGGCTGACAGAGCCGGGGATGCCTTCGGCCATGGGCGAGGCCAGGGTCTGGACCGAGTCCACGATAAGCAGTTCGGGCGGGTTCGGCCCTTCGAGCACGGCCAGGCCGTCTTCGACCTTGTTGGTGGCCATGGCAAGCAGTCCCGGTCCGAGCAGGCCGAGCCGTTCGGCCCGGACCTTGAGTTGGGGCAGGGATTCCTCGCCGGACAGGTAGACTGCGGTATGCCCCAGGCGTGCCTGACTGCCCGCCAGTTGCAGCAGCAGGGTGGATTTGCCGATGCCCGGCTCACCGCCGAGCAGGATGGCCGCGCCCGGCACCAGCCCGGAACCGAGCAGTTCGTCCAGGGAGGGCATGCCCGAGGTGCGGGAGCCGAGATGTTCGCTTTCCAGTTCTTCCAGGGGGCGGGGCGTATCCTGGGCTGCGGCGGCACCCACCGGAGCCGAGGTCTTTTTTGCCACGGTCACGGCTTCGAGAGTGTTCCATTCCTTGCAGGAAGGGCACTGTCCCTGCCAGCGGGGGGATTGCGCACCGCAGGCGGCGCATCGATACGTTTCTTTTGTTTTCATGGTGGAGAGTATCTCGTCATTCGCCTTGAAAAGTCCAGCGCGGAGAATGTGTGGCAGACAATAAATCCGTTGACTGGGCGAGGTGCGGCTAAGTACCCCATGTCATGAGGGGATGATCCATGTCGAACAGCTTCAAGGCCTTTGTATCCGGAGCGCGGGACGCCAGCCCGATTCTGATCGGCATCGTGCCGTTCGGTCTGATTTGCGGCGCGATCGGCGTGGGCACCGGTATGCCCGAATGGGCCTCCATCGGTTTTTCAGCCATCATTTTTGCCGGGGCCAGTCAGTTGGTGGTCAATCAGCTCATGGCCGAACACGCCTCCCTGCTCGTGATCATCCTGACCGGTCTGCTCATCAACATGCGTATGCTCATGTACTCGGCATCCCTGGCCCCGCATTTCAGGGGGCTTCCTTTGGTCAGGAAAGGACTGTTCGCCTATTTGCTCACCGACCAGGCATACGCCCTGTCCATTGCCCGGTACGGCAGGGAGGACGGCGAATCCGTCAACAAGCCGCCCTATTACCTCGGAACGGCCCTGACCGTCTGGGCCTGCTTCAACGGGACCACGGTGCTGGGCGCGTACCTTGGCGCGTTCATCCCGCCGGAGTGGGATCTCGGTTTCGCCATTCCCTTGACCTTCATCGCCGTGGTCGTGCCCGCCATCAAGGACAGGCCTTCGGTGCTGGCCGCCATGGCAGCCGGGATTGTGGCGTTGCTGGCCGTCCCCCTTCCCTGCAATCTCGGACTGATGGCCGGAGCCGTGTCCGGCATTGCGGTCGGCTACCTTGCCGAAAGGAGGCTGACCCGTGGTTGACATGTCCATCTACTGGCCCGTGGCCCTGGCCATGGGCGTCGGCACTTTTCTCCTTCGGTTCTCGTTCATCCTGATCATGGACAAGATGACCTTCCCGGACGCGGTCACCCGGATGCTCCGGTTCATTCCCGCCTCGGTGCTGACCGCCCTGATCGTGCCTGCGGTGCTGCTCGGCAGGAACGGCGAAGCCGCCTTTGCCGGGTGGGAACGGCTCCTTGCTGCCCTGGTCGCCGTGGTTGTGGCGTGGAAGACGAAGAATACTTTCGTTACCATTGCCAGCGGGATGGGAGTTCTCTGGCTGTTGCAAGCCGTGATGTAGCCGCGCCGTGCCCGCGACGGGGTGTGTCCGCGCCCCGAACCCGGTGCCGCGCTTTCTCGCCTTCTTTTGACCCGGGCTGTTTATGGCCGCGCCGCTGCCTGGCGGCGGGGAGGCCATAAACAGCCCTCTTTCCGCGGACCTGCATCCGAAGCGTTAAAAAAGGAAGCAGGAAAAGCCTTCTCGTGCATTTCGGCCGAAGAGTCCCGAGTCCGCCCTGTCGGGAAAAATGCAGGCCCTCCTTGATGCGGTTCCCCAATTGGGCTATGCTTTAAGTAGTGACAGGTCATCCCCCTGCTTCATCCCGGGGGGCGACAAGGGGGTATCGGCATGCGTGATACCAACGCACTCTCGATTCAGTCTTTGCGTACTTCACTGAAACCGTATGCAAAGCCGGACGTTGTCCGGGCCGTATGGCAGGTCGTGAACACCTTCCTGCCGTATTTCGGGCTCTGGGGACTGCTCGTCTATCTGCTGAAGAACGGGGCGTCCGTTTTGGTCATTTGTCCGCTTCTCGTCCTGGCGGCCCTGCTGCTGGTTCGCATCTTCATCATCTTCCACGATTGCGCGCACGGGTCGTTTTTTGCGTCGCGCCGGGCCAACGTGATTCTCGGGTATGTCTCGGGATTCTTGACGTTCACCCCGTTCGCCTACTGGCAGCGGCACCATCTGGTCCACCACGGTACGTACGCGAACCTGGACAAAAGGGGGGTGGGCGACCTGTGGACATTGACCGTAAACGAGTACCGGGCACTCTCGCCGCTCAAGCGGCTGGCCTATGTCCTTTACCGCAATCCATTCGTCTTTTTGGGAATCGGTCCGGGGTATTCGTTTCTGGTTACCCAGCGCTTTCTGTCCCGAACGGAAGGGAAACCGGAGCGCTTCAGCGCCATGATCACCAATGCGGCCATTGTGGCGATAATATCAGTGGCCAGCCTGACCATCGGCTTCAAGACCTATCTGATGATCCAGCTCCCGATCATGCTCGTCGCCGGGGCGGTCGGGGTTTGGCTGTTCTATGTACAGCACCAGTTCGAAGGGGTGTACTGGGCGCACCAGGATGAATGGGATCCCGTGAAGGCCGCCATGGACGGAAGTTCCTACTACAAGCTCCCCAAGGTCCTGCAATGGTTTACGGGCAACATCGGCCTGCACCACGTGCATCATGTGCTGCCGAGAATCCCGAACTACAGGCTTCAAGAGAGTTACGACGCCACTCCGGCCATGCAGAAGGTTGCGCCGCTGACCTTGCGGAAAAGCATGGGGTCCCTGAGATTGAACCTGTGGGATGAGGAACGGCAAAAGCTTGTCAGTTTCAAATCGCTGAGGGGATAGGGTGCGCCTTTGGCGAGGGGCAGGAAGGGGCGGCAACGCTTTTCCCGCAGTGCTCCGGAGAGTCGCCTAGCTTGCGGCAGGTAGCGTGAATATGAAGGTGGAACCGACGCCTACCTCGGATTCGACCCAGATGCGGCCACCGTAGTGCTCGATGATCTCGCGGCAGATGGTCAATCCCAGGCCGGTGCCCTTGGGCTTGTTGACCATGGTGTCGTCGGTGTGGGTCTGGTGGAATTTTTCGAATATCTGCGACGTGTCCTCGGGGTGGATGCCGGTGCCGGTGTCTACCACTTCCACGCGAAGTTGGCCGAAGCGGGGAAAGGCCCGGAGCGTGACCTTGCCCTGTGACGTGAATTTGGAAGCGTTGTTGAGCAGGTTGATGAGCACCTGCTGCATGCGGTCCCGGTCCGCCACGATGGGCGGCAGATCCGAGTCGATGTCCGTGATCAGGTCCAGGGTGGTCTGGGCAAACATGCCGCTGACCGAACTGGCAGCCACCTTGATGACCTCGTGCATGTCCAGAGGTTCGTCTCTCCACCCCATGGAGCCGGATTCGATCTTGTTCAGGTCAAGCACGTCGTTGATCAGGCGCGTCAACCGTTCACCCTCGTGGCTGATGATGGCCAGGTTCTGCTGAATCCGTAATCCTTTCTTGGTGAGCCGCGTGTCCTCCAGGCCCAACGGCAGAAAATTCTTGGTGAATTCCTTGTTCAGCAGTTTGGCGAAACCGAGAATGGAGGTGAGAGGTGTGCGCAACTCGTGGGATACCGAGGAAAGGAAGGCCGATTTCATCTCGTCGAGTTCCCTCAACCGCTGGTTGGCCTCCTCAAGCTCGCGGGCCTTGTTGACCAGATCCTCGGTACGCTCGCGGACCAGTTGTTCCAGGTGCCGGTTCAGGTCGGCCAGATCCTGTTCTGCCTTCTTGCGGTCGGTGATGTCTTCCAGGATGCCTTCGACGAAGATTAATTCCCCTTCGTCGCCGTAGATGGCGCGGGCGTTGAGAGACCCCCATATGGCCTTGCCGTCGCGGCGGTAGTATTCGGCCTCAAACCGCTTGACCTCGCCGTCGTCCCGTACCTGGTCGAAAAAAACCTGCATGTGTTCCGGGTTGACCACGATACGGGAGCTTAATGAACGCACGTTGGACAGGAATTCATCCAGGGATTCGTAACCGAAAATACGGGCCATGGCCGGGTTGGCCCGGCGCAGTACCCCGTCCGGGGTGGCCTGGAAAATGCCTTCGATGGCATTCTCGAAAATGCCGCGATACTTCTCCTCCGCGTCCTGGAGGGTCTTGTTCATGGTCTGGAGTTTGTTTTCGCGGCCTTCGATCTCGATGGACATGCGCCGGAATCGTTTGGCTATCTCCAGCAGTTCGGCATGGTAGACCTCTCCGAAATCATAGGAAAAATCTCCCTTTGCCACGCGGGCGATGCCCGATTGCAGGACCATGAGCGGCTTGTTCAGGAATACGCGCAGGAGCAGGCCGGTAATGGCCAGGATGACGGAAATGGAGACCACTATGATGATGATGGAAACGAGCATCTGCTCGTCAAGGCGTTTCTTGTCACGGGCCAGGGTGAAATCGATTTCTGCCCGGCCGATGGTGCGTCCCTCGAAGACGATGGCGCGTTCGTTGCTGAAATCAGGAGGGGCCCCCGAGTACTTTTCGTGGGCGAATACGACCTCGTTGCGCGAACCGAAGATGCGAATCCCCTGGACCATGTCGTCGTGCGTGTAAACGGAACCGATCAGCCTGGCGTTGTCATAATCCAGGTTCCAGATGGGTACGGCCAGGATCTCCGCCACGCTGGAGATGGTGTCCTCTCCCTTTTTCTCGGCGGTATCCCACATTTCCTCGGATTGTTGCCAATAGATATAGCCGCCCATGGCCGTAGCAATGACAAGAACGATGACCACCAGGCTGAATGTCAGGTCCCGCGAGATGGATCTGCTGGTCAGGAGAGGCCGGGTTCTCTTGGGTTGGTCTGCGTACATCTGCTATCCGAAAAAAAGGGGAAATTGAATCGCCACGAAAACACTTCTCGTAGACGTATCCTTTTACACCACTCCTCGTCCGCTGTCATCTTTGTTCTAGGGAATACTTGTCGATGAGTTGTTGCACCCGGCCTGTTTTGACCAGATGTTCGACTGCGGCCGAGATTCTTGCGGCCACTGCACTGTCCACTTTCTTTGAAAGGAAGACGCTCCCCTGGGCCGCGCACAGTGTGAGTGGCCTGCCAAAGGCGCGCCGGGGCAATCCCGTCTTTTGGGCCGTATAGTACAGCCCCAATTTGGGTCCCATGACCGCATCAACCCGCTTGTTCAGAAGCATCTTGAGGCCTTGCTCATACCCATGCAAGGGGTACAGTATTGCGCCTATTTCGCTGAAATTACAGGTGAAATACCTTGACCCGCGCACGAAGGCAACGACCTTGCCCCTGAGATCCTTGACGGTGCGCAGGGGCGTTT
The DNA here is from genome assembly GCF_004025585.1 of Pseudodesulfovibrio sp. S3. Classification (NCBI taxonomy): domain Bacteria; kingdom Pseudomonadati; phylum Thermodesulfobacteriota; class Desulfovibrionia; order Desulfovibrionales; family Desulfovibrionaceae; genus Pseudodesulfovibrio; species Pseudodesulfovibrio sp. S3. The sequence goes on along the minus strand of NZ_QTZO01000014.1, from coordinate 7,865 downwards.
GAGCCAGCCCGAAGACAACAATTTCCGAGGGCAGGATGGGGCCGAGATTGTCAGCACTAACGGAGATTTCCTTATTGGGGAGCATGATGATCATGTCCGCGCTGCCGTTGGCGATATTCTTCATGCCCCTTGCCAGGGGCAAAAGCTGGTTCTCAGGCTCTAAACCGGCCTCCCTGGCAATGGCATTGCCCAGTTCGTAGCAAAGTCCTGTTGCCTCCTTTCCGTCGAGAAAGCCGTAGGGCGGTAAGTCGATGGTCGCGATATGCAGGCTCTCCGCGGAAACCGACAGCGGGAACAGGCACAAGCTCAAGAGGAAGAACAGATAATAACGCATCATGAATGAATCCTGATAGTCGATTAGAGCGTATCAGATATGATGCATCGACATAAAAATCAACAGGTCAGCCTGTTTTTTATGATTCAACACAAGACGCCATGGACCGGTCTTGCATTCTCCACGGCTCTCCAGTATTCCTCCGGGCAACGAATATGCGCACGTCACTGGTCACCCTTTCCCTGCTGGTCACACTCTGCCTGGCCTTGTTGCCTGTCCCGGCATCGGCTCATCCGCATGTCTTTGTGGATGTCTCCCTGCTGTTCAGGCTGGACGACACAGGATTGACCGGCGTGCATCAGAACTGGCTCTTTGACGAGATATTCACCCAGGCCATACTGGGCGAGCTGGAACTGGATGCCGCGACCCTGAATTCCCCGGAAGCCCAGGAAACAATCCGCACGGGGGCTTTCGAGTACTTGGCCAACTACGGCTACTTTACGCTCATCGAGACCGGGGGCCGCCGTATTCCGGTGACGGAGGCCAGGGGATTCAAGGCCTCCCTGGCCGGTGATCGCCTGGTCTATGACTTCGATGTTCCCCTGAACCTGCCTCTTGCCGAGATCCAGGGCTTCCGCATGGCCGTGTTCGACAAGGAATACTATTCCGATGTCGTGTACGCCGAGGGCGGAATCAGTTTCGAGGTGAACGGCTTGATCCAGGTCAGTCACTCCATTCAGCCCGCCAAGGATCATACCTATTGGCAATACATCGTTCCCAATGCCGTGCATCTGAGCGTGTCCGCTTCTTCCGATACGGCACCCCAGGCCGTGTCTCTCCAGACCGTTGAAGCGCCCGGCCTCATGACCAGGGCCATGGACATGGTGCGGTCCACTCAGAAGCAGCTCACCCAGCGCCTCAACGGTTTCGGCATGAAGCTCAAGGATGACCCCTTTGGCCCGGCCCTGTGGATGTTCCTGGGATTGGCCTTTATTTACGGTGTGGTCCATGCCGTGGGACCGGGACACGGCAAGGCCGTGGTCTGCTCCTATTTCCTGAGCAATCCCGGATCGTTCTTTCACGGGGCGCTCATGGGCAACGCCATTACCTTCGTCCACATGGGATCGGCGGCGGTGGCAGTGGGCATCGCCTACCTGGTTTTTTCCACGGGCATGGGCGGATTCGCCGCTGCCAGCCGCGCCCTGCAACCCGCCAGCTACGCGCTCCTGGCCCTGATGGGATTGTTCCTGTTGATCAAGGCCGTTCGCGACGTGCTCAAGGGGGGCATGTTGGCCGACCCGTCCTGCGATCATCAGCTGGATCAGGACGGCTCCGGCAACGTGAAATCCATCCTGGCCGTGTCCTTTGTCACCGGGCTGATTCCCTGTCCCGGAGCCGCGGTCATACTGGCCTTCTCCATCGGTCTGAACATCTTCTGGATCGGGCTGCTCGCCCTGGTCGTCATGGCGGCGGGCATGGGGCTGACCACGACCCTGTTCGCCTGGGCTGCTGTCTCGACACGATCCGCCACACTCACGCTGTCAGGCCGCAACCGCAAGGTTTTCAATGTCATGTACGCGGCCCTGTCCGTCTGCGGAGCAGGGGCCATCGGCCTGTTCGGCACCGCGCTTTTCATCAGCAGCCTGACTTCCTGATCACCGGGATCCTTTCTTCTGACGACGGCCACCCGTGTCCGGCTCTTTCTTCACGCCGAAAGAGAATTTTTTAAAAATATTATTGACAACATTTTTACTTTTTAGATAAAAAAAATATATCAAGTTTTCAAAATAGAAAAACTAGAGCAACAAAATGAAGAATGCTTTGGACTCCCAAGACAAGCGGCTGGTGGCCGAACTGACTCGCGACGGGCAGTTGTCACCGGGCAAGATCGGTGTGGCCACGGGTGTGACCGCTCCCACAGTTCGTTCGCGCATGCAAAATCTTATCAAGGCGGGGGCCCTCAAGGTGGCCGGCCTGGTCAACCCTTCAAGAGTCAAGGGACTGACCGTGGCACTGGTGGGCATCAGCCTGATGAGCCACGAGCAGCTCGGCGAGAAGCTGGACCAGATAGGCTCCCTGCCGCGCGTAAACTGGTGCGCGGTGGTCACGGGACGCTACGATATCTTCGTGGAGATCGTTTGTCAGGACGAAATGGACGACCTCTATGAATTTCTGAATCAGGATCTGTCCAAGGTGGGCGGCATCAATGCCTCCGAGTCCTTTGTTGTCATGAAATCCCGGCGCAAGTGGCTTCTGTTGCCCGACGCCGTGGTCGACACTTTCACCATATAACGTTCCCGCCGGTTTCGGGCGGAAAGTTTTTCCAAAGGAGCAGCAGATGATTATAGGTATCCCGAAAGAAATCAAAACATTGGAGAATCGTGTTTCCATGACGCCCGGCGCTGTTGAATCCCTGGTTCGCCAGGGCAACGAAGTGCTGGTCGAGGCCGGTGCAGGCCTGGGCAGCGGGTTGGCCGATGCCGATTACACCGCTGCGGGCGCGAAAATGGTTTCCGCCGCAGAGGCCTGGGCCGCCGAGATGGTGATCAAGGTCAAGGAACCGCTGGAGTCCGAGTTCAAGTACCTGCGCAAGGGGCTGCTCCTGTTCACCTATCTGCATTTGGCTGCCGCCGAATCCCTGACCCACGCCCTGCTGGAGTCCGGTACCACCGGCATCGCCTATGAGACCGTCGAGTCCCCGGACCACACCCTGCCCCTGCTCACCCCCATGTCCGAAGTGGCCGGCCGCATGGCCACCCAGGTGGGCGCGCACTACCTGGAGAAGACCCAGGGCGGTCAGGGCATCCTGCTGGGCGGCGTGCCCGGCGTGTATCCGGCTGAAGTGCTGGTCATCGGCGGCGGCGTGGTCGGCACCAACGCGGCCCGCATCGCCATGGGCATGGGCGCCCGCGTGACCATTCTCGATCTTTCCCACCAGCGCCTTCAGTACCTGGACGAAGTGTTCCAGGGCCGTATCACCACCATGATGTCCACCGAGCCGAACATCCGCCAGATGGTTGCCCGCGCCGACCTGGTCATCGGTGCCGTACTCCTGCCCGGCGCAAAGGCCCCCAACCTCATCACCAAGGACATGATCCCGCTCATGAAGAAGGGTTCGGTCATCGTCGACGTGGCCGTGGACCAGGGCGGTTGCGTGGAAACCATCCATGCCACCACCCATGACCATCCGGTCTACGACGTGGACGGCGTGGTCCACTACGGCGTGGCCAACATGCCCGGTGCAGTGCCCCGTACCTCCACCTTTGCCCTGGTCAACCAGACCGCTCCCTATGCCCTCCGTCTGGCTGCCAAGGGATTGGCCGCCCTCAAGGACGATCCGGGTCTGGCGCTCGGTCTGAACACCTGGAACGGCAAGCTGACCTGCCCGGCCGTGGGCGCGGCCCTCAACCTGGAGTCCCTGACTCCCGAAGAGGCCCTGGCCCAGATGTAACTGTCCTGCATACGGAAAACCAAAGGCCCCGAGCATGTTTTCGGGGCCTTTTCTGTTGCCGGAAAGCGGGGGTTGTGTTTTAAAAGACGTTCTATTCCGATGAGATGGATGTCTGAAGGACATTCTTTTCACCCTTCCTGGGGGGTCATGCACGGCATGGGCGGTCCTCTCTGCTGACCGGAATGCGCGATCCTGGAAGGACGGCTCAGTTATTATCCCGAAGTCAGGGGGATGATCGACGTCGTCAAGGTCGATTTCCCGCGTCCGTGCCCGGCGATCATTGAAATCCTGGGCAAGGAAAACCAGGCCTGTCACTGCCTGATCCCGGCCGATTCGGGCAAAGCCTGTGGACTGCCTGTCCGAACCTACGGGGCTACATCCTTCATCGACGACCACAAGGGGATCATCGAATATCCGGCGAGAAATCACGGGGTCGGCCGTCCCGCTCATGATTGACCCTGCGGCCCCCCCCCTTGCCTTGAAATAGCATCAGTAAAAAAGGAGACTGCCGCATGTTCATCCTCAACCTCACCTACGTCAAGCCGCTGTCCGAGATCGACCGTCTCATACCAGCCCATATCACCTACCTGAAAGAGCATTATGCATCCGGGCAGTTCCTGTTCTCGGGCCGCAGGGAGCCGCGTACGGGCGGGGTCATCGTGGCCCGGGCCGGTTCCCTGGCCGAGGTCCAAGGGATCATTGCCGAGGATCCGTTCCTTCGGGAGGGGGTGGCCGAATACGACATAGTGGAATTCCTGCCGTCCATGACCGCCCCGGATCTGGCCGGATTCAAGGAAGTATGATCAAGAGTGGGGCGGTCTAGCGCCAGTAGATGGTGGCCTTGCGTTCGCCGAACTCGCGGGCGGCCTTGACGTTCTTGCCGAAGTAGACGTCGATGCGGTGCTTGAAACGCCGGTTCATCTTGTCCAGTACCAGGTACGGGCCGCCCAGCCCCTCGATATATACCTCGGTCTGGTTGTCCAGCCCCATGGGGATGAGGTCGCGCGAAACCGCGATGCATTTCATGCCGGGCTTGAGCCGGTTGTTCCAGGCGGCCACATTGGGGTTGCCGCTGGTCTGGGCGCGGGTGGAGTTGTAGGCCGTGACCGTCACATCCAGGTTGTTCCAGAACAGGCGGTTGGGGATGTTTGTGCCCATTCCCCAGAAGACAACCAGACCGGCAATGGCGAGCAGGAAGAAAAAATGCTTCATATTCCGTCCCTTACGCGAGCAGGGGAAATCAGGCAAGTGTGTTTGGTTCGACAGCCGCCTGTCGATGATGGCAACGTTCCTTTGACCCTCTTCCGGTATCGGGTGTATGCTTTGGTCAGGAGCAGCCCATGCCCAAAGAGAAGCAGGACATATGCATCACCGTGTCAGACGGTGAAAACGTGGCCGTGCACGTTCCCGAGGGAAGCAAGGTTCATGTGGAATATCGATACGACAGCACGGAATGGCTGGATGCGGGGTGCGAATGCAGGCCCACGATTATCAGGGGGTGTGTGAACAGTGTTCTTTCCTTCGCTAAAGCGATCTTCTGGTTTGTTCTGTGCCTGATCCTGCTCGGGGCGGTGATGAGTTCCTGCTCATAGGCTCCGGCAATAGTCGGCGAACAGCTTCAGTATTGACGCCGAGTCCGGCGTTTCCTTCACGGTCTTGCGGATGGTGTCTATGTTCAGCCCCTGTTCGGCAATGGTTTCTTCCCGCAGGTCAATGTAATGGAGTATGGCCGCCACATCGAATTCGGGGTGGAACTGCACGGCCCAGGCATTTTCGCCCACTCGAAAGGCCTGGTGCGGGTCATGGCTGCCGGTGGCCAGGAGTACGGCTCCGGGGGGGATTTCCAGTGCGGTCTGGGAATGGGTCACGTGGCCGGGAAAAACCTTGGGCAGGGTGGAAAATATTGGGTCGTTGTCGGATGCTTCGGTGCGAGTCACGGTGGCGGTGCCTATTTCCAGTCCGTTGGGGTGGTATCCCGCCTTGCCGCCCAGGGCATCGGCCATGAGCTGATGCCCGAAGCAGATGCCGAGCAAGGGAAGCCCCGCTTCCACGGCTTTGCCTACCCAAGCGGATGTGTCCCGAATCCACTGGGCGTTGTCCGTGACCATGTCGTGGGAGCCGGTAATGGCGCATCCGATGTATCCGGTCGGAGTCGGCAGGCGTTCTCCGGACTGTACATCCACACATTCCCACTGGCCCGAGTCCAGGCCCATGCCTTCGGCGGTCCAGTGTTCGAAATCGCCCTGTTCGGCGGCATAGTCTTCAAAGGTGCCACCGGTCTTTATGATCAGAAATTTTGTCATAATTGTCCTACAAAAATGTAGTTAAGTTGGTGTGTTAAAGAAATAATGTCCCATACTGCGTTCAGTGTCAACAGCGGTGCGGACTTGAATGTTGCCCTTGGTTTGCGGTATCGTGCGGGCAAGTAATGGAGATGACAATGAAACGAAGAGATAGGGACGGACAACTGAGTCGCCGTGAATTTCTGAAGGCGGGCACCATGACCGCCGCCGCCCTGACCTTGGGCGGGTGCGCAAAGAACCCGGTTACGGGGCAGAGCCAGTTCATGCTGGTCAGCGAGGAGCAGGAGGTCCAGATGGATCGCGATGCCTCGCCCCAGCAGCTCTCAAACGATTATGGCACGACCCAGGACATGGCCTTGAATGAGTATGTGAACGGGGTGGGCAAGTCCCTGTCCGAAAAGTCACACCGGCCGCAGATGCCCTTTAATTACAATGTGGTTAACGCCAACTATGTCAACGCCTACGCTTTTCCGGGCGGGACCATCGCCTGCACGCGCGGCATCATGCTCGAGGTGGACAATGAGGCCGAGCTGGCCGCTTTGCTCGGGCACGAGATCGGCCATGTCAATGCCCGGCACACGTCTTCTCGCTTGAGTTCGCAAATGGTGATAGGCGGTGTGGCCGGTCTCGGCGGAGCGGTTATCGGGGCAAAGTATGGCGGGGCCTGGGGCTCACTGGCCGGGGGCCTGGGCGGCCTGGGCGCGGGTCTGCTTCTGGCTTCCTACAGTCGGGACGACGAGCGTCAGGCCGATGCCCTTGGCATGGAGTACATGACCAGGGCACAGTACAACCCCGACGGTATGATCGGACTCATGGAGATGCTCAACGAGCAGCATGGCCGTGAGCCGAGCGCACTGGAAGTCATGTTCGCCACCCACCCAATGAGTTCCGAGAGGCTGTCCACGGCCCGCAAGACCGCCAACGAAAAATATCTCGGCAAGAAAGAATATGCGGTGTACCGCGAGCGGTATATGGACAACACTGCGGAGTTGCGCAAGCTCGGTCCGGCCATCAAGGACATGCAGCAGGCGGAAAAGCTCGGCGGCGAGAAGAAATATGTCGAGGCCGAGGGAAAGATGAGCACGGCACTGAAGGCGGCGCCGAACGACTATACCGGCCTTTTGCTCATGTCCAAGCTGCTCATGGCCCAGAAGAAGTATGATGCGGCTTTGCCCTATGCCCAGAAGGCCGAGCAGGTGTATCCGGGCGAGGCCCAGGCCCATCAGGTCAGCGGCGTGCTCCTGGTTCAGGCCAAGAAGTACGATCAGGCCTATGACAGCTTTGCGGGATACGACAAGGCATTGCCCGGCAATCCGTATGTCGGCTTCTTCAAGGGGTATTCCCAGGAAGGCATGGGCAACCGCGATCAGGCCGCCCGCGAATATTATCAATTCCTGCAAAAGGTGAACAAGGGCGATCAGGCCCAGCACGCCTACAACCGTTTGGTGGAGTGGGGCTACGTAAGGTAGGCGGCTTGGGATAGCGGCGCATCTGCACATTTTTCGGCCTTGCCGAGTCCTCGCCGTATTGGGATACGGCTGCGGGTCGGCTGCGCCCGAGAAAATGCACATCTGCACCACTCTCCCAAGCCTCATCGCGTGAGTGGGAAGAGAGCCGCTGTCGGGTGCCTTTGGCACCCGAATCGCTCCAATGTGTCGGGGTGGGAGAGCTGCTGTTGGATGCCGTTGGCATCCAAGGCGCTCCAATGATATTGGAGAGGGATAGTTGCTGTCGGATGCCTTTGGCCTCCGAGTCGCTCCATGAAGAACGTTTTCCGCGAAGCGGCTACAAAAAGTTTCGGAAGGGAGAGGGGACTGTCCATTATAACCATCTGACG
>NZ_QTZO01000013.1 GCF_004025585.1 Pseudodesulfovibrio sp. S3 | reverse complement strand
CTCCCAATCCCACCCCTTGAGCAGGTCCGGGAACAGAAAAACGTTCTCCTGGTAGTACTTGCCGTGCATGTTCATCAACGAGTAGCCAAAACCCAGATCATGGGCCAGAGTCATCAGGTCACCGATGTGCGGCAGGGAGGTTTTCATGACAATGCTGTGAATGGTGGCACTCCAACCGGGCCGCTCCTTCATCATGGCCGAAAACTTCCGCAAGTTCTCCCGGACCTTTTCCCAGGATGCCCCTCGGCGCAGTGACTCGTAGGCGGAACCGATGGCGTCCACGCTGAAGGTGAAGTCGACCTTGGGAATGGCCGAAAGCTCGTCCAGGACCTTATGCAGTAGCGTGGCGTTGGTGGTGATCTTGAGACATGTGTCGCCCATCCTGGACCAGTCATAGGACCGGATGAACAGATTGAACCCCGGGTTAAAAAACGGCTCGCCGCCGCCGACGCGAATGAAGTCCAGCTGATTCCAACCTATTTCCTCCAACCTGGCGAACAGTTTGCTGAACGTCCTGAAATCCCCTTCCGGGTCCCTGGACGTACGGATGGATTTACAAAAGACGCAATTGATGTTGCACGGTGATTCCACCACCAGGGAGACTGACCGGGGACTGTGCGGGGCCAGCAGACTCAAATCCAGGCCAGAATCCGCATTTTCCTCGTATTCCTTGTTGTAGCCGCACTCGATGCAGACCTTGCAGCTGTAGGGAATGTTGTCGTCCACAAACGCCTGTCTGAGATTGATGAGACTGTTGCTGTTGAATAAATCGAGAAAATCGTCCGAATTGTCCAAGCGCTCTTCCAGCTCTCGGTTGCCTATGGGAAAAGTCACGTCGCAACACGGCCCGTATCCCTTCTCCATGATATAGAAATGCGTCCATGGAGCCAGGCATTTGACCTTTCTGGGCGACTGTCCCGTACGCTCTTTGCTCATATCAGCCCCCCTGCCTACGGGCGAAGACTCCGGTCCTGCCCTCGATGCGAACTTCGAATCCCTTGGATTCGATCACCTCGACAACGGCTGAGACGTTGTCTCCCCCGTCTCTGCCATAGGGAGCCGCGACAAAAATGTTTTCCACCTTGTCGAAGCCGTTACCCAACCCCTTGAGGGCCTCGACCTCGGCCCCGTTCACCTGGATGGTCAGCAGTTTGACCTCAGGCACGCCGTGGTCCCGGAAGAGGTTCTCCAAGGTGTCCGTGCGGACCGGCACCATGGCAAAATCCTCCATGGGCGCATGGCACGCCTTGAGAAGGACGTCACTCCTGAAGCTGTTCGCGTGGTTCTTATGGCAATAGGCCTCGACCACATCCTTCCGGTCCAGGACCCCACAATTGATCGCAGTGCTGGTCCCGGGAAAATTGAAGGAAAAATTCTTTTCGAGGACGGCGTGGCAGTCGGGCTGCAACTCGATGCCGAACACATGCCCCGTCGGGCCGACCTGCTTGCAGAACCACATGGAATAGTAGCCGAGATATGCGCCCACCTCCACGACCACATCCCCGGGCTTGATGTCGCAATGCATATGCGGCACCACCCCCCGGTTGGCCTGGTGACGAAAAGAGATGTCCTTGAGAATCTGGATGACGGACGATTCCAGGCAATCGGCAAAACCATAGTCTTCCAATCCCTTGTCCACGCCGATCTTGGAATTGTGCCGCTCGGCCTCCAGGGGAAAACGGAAAAAGCTGATCCCGTCATACACGACAAAAGGATGATTGCTGTCGGTTACTCCCGCCCTGAGCGGACCTTCAAGACTGGTTTCCGCGAGTTCTTGCAGTTCATCAAAGGGTCGCAGCATATATCGCTCCATTGGGGTTTGCTGGGGGAGACTCCAGGGGCATCGTCTAGTAAACGACGTCGACCATGGGCGGCAGGAAGGACGGATGATAGGGCTTGTCACACCGGGAGCATGCCCCCAAGGCCTTGGTCTCCCGGTTCAAAAAGGACTCGATTATCTTGGCCAAGAGCGGGCTTTGGCCCATTTCCTCAAGACTCTGCTCCCGGATATTCCCGACAATGAATTCCTGGATGGCCGGACCACAGCCGCAGACCGTCACCCTGCCGTCGGGCAGCACCATCCATGAGTTGAGCATCCGCTTGCACAGCGGCTGTATCTTTCCATCCATCCTGGGCTTAAAGCTATGGATTTCAGAGGCCTGGCACAAACTGCCAAATTCCAGCGTCTCGCCCTGGCTGCTCGCAAGGGATATTCTGTATGACAGGACGTCCAGTCCGCAGTCGTTGAAGAACGCCTGGACTTTGTCTGCTGTTTCCGGCTCATTGTCCAACACACAGGATTTGATGGTGAAGGCATTTGGAGGCAGGGTTTCGGCCATGAACCGAATCAACCGGCTTGTGTGGTCGAATCTGCCGCCCACATACTGCGACTCGTAACTCTGCTTGTCCCAACCGGAATACGAGAGGGCGATGTGCACGCCCTGTTCATGCAGGGTCTTGATCTTTTCCTCGTCGAAGAGAGAGCCGTTGGTTATCAACGACATTTTCAGACCTGCCTCAGCAGCCTGCCTGACCAAGGGGAAAAATTCAGGATGAAGCAACGACTCCCCATGCCCGTTCAAACCGATTTTCTCCAATCCGGCCTTATGGTATTCTTCGATGACGCGATCAAAGGTCATTTGGTCTATGAAATTCTTCTTCAACATGCCACGTTTGGCGGCCATACACATGGTACACCGGAAGTTGCAGGCAGTGGAAAAGGTCACGGCCAGTACATTGGGCATCCTATTCCTGGACATCCACCGCCCCTGAAGTTGCTCCGAGTACCTTGCGGCATCGTGGCCGAAGGGGAACTCGGGATGGACGAACCGGACTGGGATGCCGTGAACACCGGAGGCGGAGGCAACGATGTGGCTCAATATTTCATACCGGAAGGCGGAAGCGATGATGATCATGTCCACGATCCGAGCCTCGTTCTCCGGCCAATCCAAAAACTTCCAGCAAGGGATTTCCTGATCAGAGCGACTCTCGAACGAATCCAGAAAACAACGAATCCTGACATCGGGTCGATGCTCTTTAAGGAGAGCGGCAACATGCTTGCCGAGACCACCATGTCCGTAAATCGCCACGGATGCTTGTTGGGGAATATCAGAGAATTCAAGCGCTGTATTCATGCTGACTCCTTCCTGGGCGATTAGCAGCCCGGATTGGCGAGGTAGTACTCGGCCGTCTTCCGGATGCCTTCCTCAAGATCTACTTTTGCCTCAAATCCGAGCAGCTCCTTGGCCTTGTCCACGCAGGGTATGCGCAACTCGATATCTGGCCCTTTAGCCTCTCCATAAATGACCTCGGACTTGGAACCGAGCACCCGGGTGATCGTATTGGCCAGACCGTAAATGGTCTGCACGCTGCGGATGTTCCCGATGTTGAACGCCTCACCCACAGCCGCCTCGTTTTCCAGGCACATCAGGGTTCCCTCCATCATGTCGTCCACATAACACCATGCCCTGATCTGCGTACCGTCACCAAAAATGGTAATCGGCTCGTTTTTGAGGGCCTGATTGATGAAGATCTTCATGGCCCCTTCACCCACCTGGCCCGGACCGTAGATGTTGAACGGACGGACGACCGTGGCAGGGAGTCCCTGTTCACGGTGGAAGGCCGAGGCAAGATGCTCCTCCGCCAGCTTGCTCACCGCGTAGGTCCAACGAGCCTGACCTGCGGCTCCGATCACGGTCCGATCCGTCTCGCGGGAAACGAACGCCAGAGACCCCATCACCTCGCTGGTGGAAAAACAAACGATCCGCTTGCACCTGCCGCCTTCCGCTGCCGCACGCAATGCATTGAGAGAACCGACCATATTGACCTCAAGGGTCTTGACCGTATTGCGGACTACCGTGAAGATACCCGCTATCCCAGCGCAATGGATCACGTAATCGGCCGGACGAATTGCTTCGGTCAATTTTTTGACGTCAAGAATATCCCCCTGCACGATCCGCAGGTTGGGATGGCTGGCAAAAGAACAGGATTTCAATGAATTACGGGAAAGGTTATCGAAAACAGTAACTGTATTGTGTTCCAAAAGCCTTCCGGCAAGCCGGGAGCCGATGAAGCCCGCGCCGCCCGTGATACAAATATGTTGACCTTGGATCATTAATTCACTTCCTTAATGAATAAAATTTGAAAGCCGCTAGACACCCAGCATTTTTCATGCCAAAAAAACTTCGGACCGGCCCGGATTTTGCTAGCGATTCTAACAAAGAGAGGCAGTTTTTCGTAGCCAGACTTTTCCGCTAATATATGGATGTCGGACGGGCTGCAGCCCGTCCAGTCCGACTGAACATCGTGGAAAAACATTACGATGCTGAATATCATGAGTAAACCAAAAACAACAATCAGACTGATCAAGCCCTATATTTCCTTTGCTGAACTTGAGCATGATCTGAGGGATATTCTCGCCTCGGGCATTCTTACCAGGGGGCGGAAGGTGGCAGATTTTGCCGAAGGGTTGGCCAGCTACACCGGGTCCCCCCACGCCTACCCGACCACTTCGGCCACAACGGCCCTCTCGCTCTGCCTGAAGGTGCTCGGCATCGGCCGGGGAGACGAGGTGGTGGTGGCGGATTTCTCCTTTCCGGCCTCGGCCAACGTGGTGGAGACAGCCGGGGCCAGACCGGTCTTCTGCGACGTGGACCCAATGACCTGGAACATGGATCCCGACTGCTTGGAGAAACGAATTGGCCCGAAAACCAAGGGAGTGATCTTCGTGGACGCCATGGGTAACCCCTCCGGTGTTCACGCCATATCATCCATATGCGAAAAACACGAAATTCCCCTGATAGAGGACGCTGCCTGTGCCCTGGGCAGTTCAGAATCCGGTCGAAGGTGCGGCTCCATCGCCACACTGAGCTGCTTCAGTTTCCATCCCCGCAAGCTCCTGACCACTGGTGAGGGCGGGTGCGTGACCACGGCGGACCCGGCCATGGCCGAGTCGCTGGCCCTGCTCCTCAACCACGGCGGCACGATGGTGGAAGATCATCTTGAATTCGTCGCTCCCGGATTCAATTACCGGATGAGCGAAATCCAGGCGGCCATGGGCCTGGCCCAGCTTTCCCGGCTGGATGACATCATTCAGCGCCGCCAACAGTTCCGCAATGCATGTACGCACGAGCTCAGGAGCCTGGGGTTCAGGCCACAGGAGACTGGAACAGACGTGCACCACAACGTGCAATCCTTAGTCTACACCGTGCCCGAAGGCATGGACCGCGACAGACTCATCCACCATCTGGCCCATCAGGGAGTGGAGAGTTCGCTGGGAACCTACTGCCTGAGTAATACGAAATTCTATCGTGAAAAATACGACGACGTGCAGCCCATTGCCATGCGGCTACAGGAAACGACACTGACCCTGCCCTGCCATGACGAGGTGGACCCGGATCAATTGATCTCGGCTGTAGCCTCGTTTTCAGGATGACGCCGAATTCCAATGCTCAGAGGAACGCCCATGACCACAATCACTGAAGCAGCAGTCACGAAACATGTCCAAAATTACCTCAGGGACTATGAGGACCGCCTCGGCCCCCGTGAACCCGCGTTGTTCGAGCGGGTCTTCACACCGCCGCTAGCGCGCTACACAAAACGACTCAGGGCCATCCGATTCACCGACATGGACCGGGTACTGGATGCTTGCTGCGGCTTCGGGCAATGGACCCTGTGCCTGGCGGAGCTGAACCGCCGTGTGGATGCCTGCGACATCTCCCCGGTACGCGCAGAAATCGTCAATACCCTGGCTCACGACCTCGGCATAGACTCCATCAAAGCCGTCCAATCCAGGCTGGAGACACTCCCCTATGAGGACAACACCTTTGATGGTGCTTTCTGCTATGTCTCACTCACCTGCACCCCGTGGAAAGAAAGCCTCCAGGAGCTGCACCGGGTCCTGAAACCCGGTGGGCGGGCATACTTCACGGCCAATGCACTCGGCTATTTCGTCCGGCAATGGGTCGAGGAGCCGCACAAGACCGCCCAGCGTTCGCCTCGTTTCTTCACAGCCCTGTCCCTCAAGAACACTCTTGAGTACGAAGAGACCGGCAAAGGCCCGGAACTGGGTCAGGTGGTGGTGGAAAAGGACGAGATGCGGACATGCCTTGATGAGATCGGCTTCACCATAACGGCCATGGAAGACGAAGGATGCATCGATTTGACCAACGGAGAGCATCCCCCGACCAGCTTCTTTCCCGGCGAGTATAACGGCCTGACCTGCTGTTACGAAGTTATTGCATCCAAGTAGGAACCGGCATGGGCAAACGCATTCTCATCGGCACGGCTGAAATCGCCCGAAACACATACAACCTGAGCCTCGGTTTCAGGGAACTCGGCCACCAGGTGGACAGCCTGGTCTACGCCAAGTCCAGGCTCTACAGTGGCCTTGAATACACCCTGTCCGAAGTGGATTTCCTGGACAAGACCACTTACGCCACCAATGAGCACGGCGAGGTCGTCCCCACGCCTCCCCCTTCATTTTATACCTTTGTGGAACAATACGACATCTTCATCTTCAACTCGGGGTCGTCCCTGTTGCCCCGCCTGGTGGACCTGCCGCTTTTAAAGAGCCTTGGCAAGACCGTTGTCTCCAGGCACTGCGGCACCGAGGTGCGCGACTACGAGCTTGCCAAGATTTTCTGGACGGATTTCGGACGGTTCTATCCTTACTACCAAAAGGATCTCGAAACCCCGAAAATATCCTGTACCATCGAAGCGGATCTGCTTGGCCTGAGCCGCTACCATCCGGCGCTGGCCAACAAGATGCACAACGTGCGCACCTCGGAAAGATTTGCAGATGCGGTCTTCAGTGGTCCCCCCAGTCACACCTTGGGCCTGCGTCCCTATTTCCAGTCCGGACCGAGTATAGACGTCAGCCACATTGACTGCAAAATTCCCGGACGAAAGGTGCCGGTCATCCTTCACGCCCCCTCAAGTCCCCTTTACAAGCAGACGGACGCCATCATGGCCATGCTGGACGAGCTGGCCGGGAATGGGCTGCGATTTGAACTCAAACTGCTCCAGGAAGTCCCAAATCACGTGGTCTGCAAAGAAATCACCGAAGCGGACATTGTCATCGACGAACTCTCCTGCGGCAGCGGCCTTCTCGCCTTCGAGGGTATGGCTGGGGGCTGCGCTGTCCTCGGCGGTCACGACGGGGTCTCGTCGGCACTGCCCCGCAACCGGCCCGTTCTGAACATCACCAAGGACAATTTCAAGGCCGCAGTCACAAGGGTGGTCAGAGATGTTCGGTTCCGCACCCAGCTGGCCGAGTTGGGACGCGAATATATTGAACAAGGCTACTCAAGCCCACCGTCCATCGCGCAATACATATTTGATGCCCTGAAACGGGAAAAACAGAACAAATGCGACTACTACCCCACACTGTTCACCGAGAAGGGAACCATCCCCCCGAACGAACCGATGCCGCCATACCTGCTTAAGCGAAATCTTGAGATCATGCTCAGATACGGCGTTCATCCAGGCACCGACCTGCCAAGACTGATACGGGAAGGACTGCTGCCGGAGGAGGCCTCTGCGCAATTCGACCATATCCCCCGATGGGATGTATCGAAACTTATCCAGGAGGGTCCCTGGATACTGACGCACCCGGAGGCCAGATTCGGTTCACCTCATCCGGTTCCGGTCATCGACTGACGGAGTCCTTTATTTCAAGACAAACTCCGCCGCACCAGCTCACCCATGGTCCAGGTCGATTCCTGCACCCTGTTGAGATGCTCAATGGCGGACTCAAGTAGTGTGCCTATGCCTTGCCCTTCAAACCGGTGCGGGGCAATATCCTCTTCCCGAATTTTCGGCACCGGCGGCAGTTGTGCCATAACCTGCCGGAAGCGATCTCTGTCCGGCGTGTTCAGATAGACGTGGATGGGATGGAAATCCAGAACCTGCAGACCCGGCTTGTTCAGGTTGGGGGGGCTGAATGTGTTCAGATCATACCCCAGAAGGAGGTGCAGGTTGTCACTCCACCAGGTCCCTACCCGTTTGATACCAAGGTGCTCGACCAGTCCGACGTGGGGCTGGCCGGGCAGATATTGGGAACAATCGTACAACATTCCGTGCCGCTTCAGCAGGGGCCGTATGTCCGAATGCCAGAAATATTTGTGCGACCGGGAGCCGATGGCCTCTGGGTATATATCCTTGAGGCCCTGCACCACGGATTCCGGATCGGCTCCCTGCGTCGAACCTGGCAGGAAATTCGGGTGTAAAGCTGCTTCAAACAGACCGGACTTACCCAAGGAGTAACGACCGGTACAAAAAATCGTCGCCTTTGCCCCCCCCCTTTCGAGGAGTTCAAGACAACGATCGAGCATGAACTGGGGAACCCAGTCCGTGTCAAAGGTCAGCACCATCAGCGGACGATTTGGCACATCTTCAAAATGTCTATCTCTCATTGGTATCCCTCATCCATTGCCTGGCCTTCATGGCCAGCTCTTTGGAGTGTTCGAGCAGGGCGTTGAAGCGATCGGAACCGTGCAGCCCTACCTGTCTGTTCTCATGGCTTCGCGAGGAATACAGAGTCTTCGCCACATGCAGGAATCGCGCCCCATTCATGGCGAAACGCAAATAGCACTCGTGATCGTCGGCCATGGCCGTCTCGTCATACCAGCCGAAGCGTTCGTGCAGGGACCGGCGGTACAGGGTTGCCACACCGCACAGATACCAGTCACAGAAATTGCGTTTGAAGTCGTAGTCCGGGAACTGGAATTCGCGCACTATCCGCATAGCGTCGTCAACGATGAACAGGTCGGAAAACACAAAGTCCGCAGCATCTTCATCCAACGGCTTGGCCAAGGTGGAAAACATCTGGGGATGACAGATATCGTCCGAGGCTACAAAGGCGCAATACTCGCCCGTGGCCACCTTGAATCCCCGGTTGTAGGTCCGGGTGGATCCCATATTCTGCTTGTTGCGCAGGAACACCACCGTGCGGTTCTTGTCGTACCGCCGGTGCTCATGCCGGACGATCTCATGCTTCTCTTCATCATAGTAGGCCGCAAAGGAAACCCGCTCCACATCAATGTTGTCCACCCACCGCTGGATTATGTCGCCCGACCCGTCGGGAGAGCAATCGTCCACGATGACGATTTCCAGATTCCCGTAGTCCTGGAAATAAATGGAGTCGAGACACGCCTCGATATACGGCGCGTGATTGTAGCTGGGAACGACGACGGATATGCGCTTCATGACAAATACTACTCTTTTTCGGTTCTTCTTCGCGTATCGGAATTAGGTCCGGTGGCTGAAATGGTCTAAAATGGTTTCAACGATTCGGCCGGCGGCGTTGCCATCCCCATAAGGATGAACGTCTTCGGGCATATGAAACGCGCCCTGCCTGACCGCGTTGTGCCAGCCGCGCATGATCTCGCGGTCCGTACCCGCCAGGGTGTTGGCCCCGAACTCCACCGTCTCAAGCCACTCGGTCTCCTCGCGGACTGTCAGACACGGCTTGCCGAGGAAAAACGCCTCCTTCTGGATACCGCCGGAGTCGGTGACAATGCCAAGGGCATTCGCCTGGAGCCGGAGCATGGACAGGTATGGTAAAGGCTCCACCACCTGGACCGTTTCCGGGATGGACAACCCATGGGCCTGCGCCAGCTTGCGAGTCCGGGGGTGCAAGGCCAGGATCACCGGCGTTGTTCGCCCCATCTCTCCCAATGCGGACAGAATGGCTTCCAGCTTTTCCCTGTGATCAGTGTTCTCTGCCCGGTGCACGGTGGCCAACAAATAACCGCCCGCAGTCAGGCCCTGAAAGTCGGGCGGGTCCGTCTTACCGTCCGCCTGTGTACGGTAGTGCACAACCGAATCATACATGACATCGCCAACCAGGTGCACGCCCTGGGTGATGGATTCACGACGCAGGTTGTCCACGGCGGTCTGCGTCGGACAAAGGAGCAGAGAAGAAACATGGTCGGTGAGAATGCGGTTGACTTCTTCGGGAATGGCCTTGTTGAAACTGCGCAGCCCCGCCTCCACATGAAAGACCGGGGTGTGCAGCTTGGCCGCAGCCAAGGCTCCGGCCAGGGTGGAGTTGGTGTCACCGTAAACCAGGACAGCGTCATGGCTGTTCCGGGTCAGGACTGATTCCAGGGCTTCGAGCATCCTGGCTGTCTGCGCCCCATGCGGCCCGGAACCCACGCCCAGGTTCTCGTCCGGACGGGCTATATTCAACTCGTCGAAAAACGTCTGGCTCATGGCATGGTCATAGTGTTGGCCCGTGTGCACAAGATATTCCACCAATTCAGGCCCATCGCCGGTCCTGTTATGGGCATTGACGGCCCTGGACACGGTAGCAGCCTTGACGAACTGGGGACGAGCCCCCACGATGGTCACCAGAGTCAGCCTGTCCATGTCGCTCACACCTTGGAGACCCAGTTGACGGCCGCTTCCACATGGGTGCAGATCTCGTCCAGGGTTTTCGGTTCGACATAAGGGGACATGGGCAGGGAAAAGACTTCCTGAGATGCGACTTCGGACACCGGAAACGCGCCATGCTCGTACTTGAGATAGGCAAAGGCTGTTTGCAGATGCAATGGGCAGGGATAGTACACGGCAGTCGGCACCCCCCGTTCCTTGAGAACAGCCTGCACCTCATCGCGCCTCGGATGGCGCACCGTGTACTGGGCCCAGGCGCTGGTGCAGCCGGGGCTGACCACCGGCAAAACAAGGTTCGGAACACCGGAAAGTCCTTGGGCATAGCCGTCGGCCACGACCTGGCGTTTGACCAGTTCATCCGGGAATATGGCCAGCTTGGCCAGCAATACTGCTGCCTGCAAGGTGTCCATACGCGCGTTAAGCCCGGTCCGCACATTGTCGTATTTGTGGCCGCCCTTGCCGTGCACCCGCAGCGAACGACAGACCTCGGCCACGGTCTCGTCATTGGTGAACACCGCACCGCCATCGCCGAAACACCCCAGAGGCTTGGCCGGAAAAAAGCTGGTGGCCGCTATCTTTCCGCAGGTCACGGCCCTGCCGTCCTGGTACTGCGCGCCGAAACTCTGGGCCGCATCGGCCAACGTCGTCAGGCCGTGCTTCAAAGCCACGGCGTTGATGGCATCGTAGTCCGCCGGATGTCCGAACAGGTCCACCGGTATGACCAGTTTCAGCCTGAGCGGCTCGTCCCCGAGGGCGGTGATGGGCAGCGGATATGATGCGGCATCCTGGCTACGAACTGCGGTGGCGGCCAGATCAAGCTGACGCGGGTCCATGTTGAAGGTGACCGGGTCGATGTCAACGAATACAGGGGTGGCCCCCAGCAGCGTGATGACCTCGGCGGTGGCGATGAAAGTGAAGGGCGTGGTGAAGACCGCGTCGCCGGGCCCCACTCCCTCGGCCATAAGCGCCATGAGCAAAGCATCAGTGCCGGACGAACAACTGATACAATGGTCTGTCCCGGCAAAGGAGGCCAGCTCACGCTCAAGCTCGGCCACCTCCGGCCCCATGATGAACCTCCCGTGGGCCAGGACCGTGTCCATGCGGCCGCGAACGTCTTCTTCAATGCAGGCGAACTGCGCCTTGAGATCAATGAAGGGAATCATGGAAACTCCTCGTGTTCGGCACGGCTCAGGCGGCCGGCTGCTCAGGGAAATCGTAGGTCTTGCCGCACTCCGGACAGGCGTTGTCTTCAAGCTTGACCCCGCACTGACAGACCCAGCCGGACAAACGGGCCGGGTTGCCCATGACCAATGCGTGGTCCGGTACGGCCTTGGTTACCACCGCGCCTGCACCGACCAGGGCATACCGGCCAATATCATTGCCGCAAACGATGACGCAGTTGGCCCCGAGAGTCGCCCCCTTGCCCACTCTGGTGGGCCGGACCTCGCTCATCCGGCTGATGTTCGCCCTGGGATTGAACACATTGGTGAAAACCATGGACGGCCCGCAAAAGACATTCTCTTCCAAGGTTACGCCGGTATAGACCGAGACGTTGTTCTGAATCTTGCAGCCGTCGCCGACAGTGACGTTTGGCCCGACGCAGACACTTTGTCCCATGCTTACGTTTTTCCCGATGACGGACCCGGACAGGATGTGGGAAAAATGCCAGACCTTGGACCCGCTGCCCAAAGTCACATTATCATCGAGGACCGCTGTTTCGTGTACGAATACTTCAGAAACGGCCTTTTCTCCCTGGGCGTCCCCTCTCATGGTCACCAGACGACCGTGGTTGTCCAGGGACTTCTGGCTCGCATTGAGCACCTTGAGCACGCGCAGCCCTTCATGACCATCGGTGCGCGGCGTTTGCCCCTGTTCGAGGCAGTCGAGAAAATGCTGGCATTCGAGCTTGAGTGGCTCGGACTGGGATAGCTTGACCGGAAACCCGTCGGCCTTGTTAGGCACCGGGGTGTTGTTTTCCCAGCGGACTTCATGGGGATAGAGGACCAGTTTTTCGGGCCAGGGTTTGGTGTCATCAAACACGGCCATCTTCTTGTCGCCCACCACTACCAGCTTTTGTTCCTTGAACGGATGCAGCCAGGACACGAAGATGTGGGCCTTGAGTCCGGAGGGAAATTCCAGATGGGTAGTAGTGACGTCGGCAATGTGCTCGTGCAGGTAGTTGGCGCCCACGGCCATGACGGATTCCGGTTCCTCGCCCGCCAGGGACAGGATCATGGATATGTCATGGGGAGCAAAGGACCAGAGTATGTTCTCCTCGCGCCTGATCTTGCCCAGATTGAGCCGGTGGGAACAGATATAATTGATCCTTCCCAGGTCGCCAGCGCTGGCAAGGGTTCGGATGGCCAGAAAGGCCGGATGGTACTGGAGCAGATGACCGACCATGAGCACTCGCTCACGGCTGTCGGCAATGGAGATCAACTCCCTGGCATGGTCCTCGTTCAGGACCAACGGCTTTTCCACGTACACATGCTTACCCGCCAGGAGAGCAGCCTTGGCCTGCTCAAAATGCATCTCAGCAGGGGTGGCCACCACCACGCCAGTGATGTCCTCACGGCCCAAAGCCTCGGACAGTTTCACACAGGTGTCCACACCCGGATACTGCTCCCGAAATGAGGCCAGCGTGGCCTCATTGTTGTCACAAATGCACGCCAGAGCGCCCAGGTTGTAAAAATTGCGGATCAGGTTTTTACCCCAGTATCCGGCGCCGATAACAACTATCTTCTGTGATTTTGACATCTGCTTACCAACCTAAATGTATGACGGGTTGAGTATTCATGTGGCAATATTTTCCCATTTTATCGGTGAGTTGGCAGAGAGCATTCCCGCGAAATACCACCAGGGCCAATCGATTGCTCACCGAATAACCGATTTCAGCCGATATTTGCAACACTCATGCCAAGGTGAAATCGGATTCGTCTGTATACCGGACTGCGCTGCGGCCCAACCCCAAGGCCCGGTAATCGTCGGTCAATTCACCCTTATGCCCGAACAACTCCCCCTGATAGCGACGCGGCACAGAGAAGGAGACCGGCCTCATGCCTGTCTGGACCAGACGGGTGCGGACAATTTCAAGCAGGGCCAACCCACGGACAGACTGCCCCAGTGCCGGATGCCAGGGTCCGGCCAAGATGTTCTCCCTCAATGAATTTTCCGGAGCCAGACCGAAGCGAATGACGCGCACATTCCGTTCCCACAACAGGGGCAGAGCAGCGGCCAATTCCTGTTTAGCATGATCGAGCGACCACGGTTGGAAGCCGCCCCGCTTCCATATTTCAGCCAGAGGCGTGCCCTTGATGACCATGCATGGATAGAGCCTGATGGTCTCGGGTCTGAGGGCCGCAGCCGTGCGCACGTCGGCTGCAAATAGGCCAGGCCGGTCCCCCGGCAAGCCGGGCAGGAGTTGAACGCCCAGGGAGAGCCCCGCTTCCTTGACCCATTGGCAAGCGCATCGGGCAACCTCTCCGGCATACCCCCTACTTGAGGTAATAAGGGCTGCATCGTCAAAGGACTGTATGCCGAGTTCGACCATGTCCAACCCCAGCCCACGCAGAGAATCCAGAACATCGCTGCTCACACAGTCGGGTCGAGTGGAACAACGTACGCGAGAGATCAGACCGCGCTCCCGAAAACGGGCGGCCAAGCCAAGAAAGGTCTCCGGCCAAGGCTCAGGCAGAGCCGTGAACGTACCCCCGTAAAAGGCTATTTCATAGGGACCTTTTCCCCGGGCCAGGGCTTGATCTAAGTCTGACTCAAGGGAACGCAGGATGTCGGCGAGTGCGGCCTCGTCGCGACCGGTCTGCTTATCCTGAGCACAAAATGCGCACCGGTACGGGCAACCCGCAAAAGGCAGAAAAACCGGCCAAACGCGGGTGGCGGTCGGCGTGGGTTCAGGGTGGGTGAAAACAATACTGTCTGACATGCCTGTTGAGGATACAACACAACATCACCATATACCACTGACATTTCCCGGTTCAACATGGCTGAAGAAGTTGCTTAGCACCATGCTTTGGCGTATCACTACTCCATGAAAATCGGCGTACTGCAACTCAATCCCGTGGTCGGCGACCTGAAAGGCAATGCTGCCGGAATCGCCAGGGCTGCTCAAGAGGCGAAACGGCTCGGGGCCGACCTGTGCCTGACTTCGGAGATGGCCCTGACCGGCTATCCTCCCCGCGACCTTTTGCTCTATGGCGGCTTTGTGGAGCGGACATGGGCCCAGGCCGAAGCACTGGCCCGCGAACTTGCGGACGGCCCGCCGCTTCTGCTCGGCGCGGTGGAGAAAAACGATACCGGCCTGGGCAAGCCCGTCTTCAACTGTGCCCTGTGGTGCGAGGGCGGCGAAATCCGGCAATCCGTCAGGAAGACCCTGCTCCCGACCTACGACGTGTTTGACGAGGCCCGCTATTTCGAACCGGCTCCCACCGGAAACCCCGGCCAGAACATCATCGAATTCAACGGCCTGACCCTGGCCGTGACCATTTGCGAGGACGCTTGGAACGACAAGGATTACTGGGAGCAGTGCTCCTACTCCCGCGACCCGCTGGAGGAAGCTAACGCCCACAACCCCGACCTGATCCTCAACCTGTCGGCCTCGCCCATGTCGCTGGGCAAACAGGCACTGCGCCAAGACATGCTCGGCGCGGTGGCCCGGAAATACACCACCCCCCTGATCTACGCCAACCAGACCGGCGGTAACGACGATTTGGTCTTTGACGGCCGGTCCTGCGCCTTTGGCCCCGACGGCAGGCTTATCGCACGTGCGATGGGCTTTGCTGAAGACGTGCTGCTGATAGACCTGGACGATTTGTCCGCCAATACCGTTGCCGAAGACGATCTTTCCCGCGAGGCCGAGACCTGGAACGCCCTGGTCCTGGGCACCCGCGACTATGTGCTCAAGAGCGGTTTTTCCTCGGCCCTGGTGGGATTGTCCGGCGGCATCGACTCCGCTGTCACCGCCGCTGTGGCGGCCGAGGCCCTGGGCGCGAACAACGTGACCTGCGTGCTCATGCCCTCGCCCTACTCAAGCCAAGGCTCCATCGACGACTCCCTGGCCCTGGCTGAGAACCTGGACATCAAGACCCTGACCCTGCCCATCGAGCCGATCATGGCTCAATTCGAACAGACGCTCTCCGTCCCCTTTGCCGGGTATGGCCCGGACACCACCGAAGAGAACATCCAGTCCCGCATCCGGGGCAACCTGCTCATGGCCCTGTCCAACAAATACGGCAGCCTGCTCCTGACCACGGGCAACAAAAGTGAACTGGCAGTGGGGTACTGCACCATCTACGGCGACATGTCCGGCGGTTTCGCGGTCATCTCGGACGTGGACAAGACCGGGGTGTTCAATCTGGCGCGCTGGTACAACAAGCATGTCGGCCCGTACATCCCGGAGGCGATCATCACCAAGCCGCCGTCTGCCGAGTTGCGACCAGACCAGAAGGACCAGGACTCCCTGCCCGAGTACGACGTCCTGGACGCCATTCTGGAACTGCACATCGAACGGCACAAATCCGAACGGGAAATCGTTGCGGCGGGGTTTGACCGGGAGACCGTGGCCAAAGTGCTGAAACTGGTGCGGTTTGCCGAATTCAAACGCCGTCAGGCCGCTCCGGGAATCAAGCTGACGCCGCGCTCCTTCGGCACGGGCTGGCGGATGCCCCTGGCCTGCAAGCGGGAGCTTTAGAGATTTTTCACGGAACGGCCTATGATGGAAAGAAATTCCTCACTCATGGCGAGGACGTGTCTGAAGTAGAGCCGCAGTCCCTTGCGCCGATTGGCCTCATCGCCCCGGAATACCAGTTTCTGGAAATCCCAATTGCTAAAGCCCGTATGCCGTTCCACCATGTAAGTGATGTTATTCCTGTCCAACTGATCCAAAATGGCCATACCCTTGGCCGCCATGGCCGGCCCGGTATCCTCCAGCATAGTCCGGGCCACGTCGCGCAAATTGGTCCAGAGACCCAACTCATGCTTGATATATTTCCGCACCTCCTCCCGATCCAAGCGGGGCGGGTGCGGCCTGAACAGGGCGGCCAGTGAAGGCATTGTGCCGGACAACTCAGGTTCCTCCTCGAAAGAAATGCCCGGCCCATACAGAATACTGGCCCGAGAGGTGTTGACACATACGATGTTCGAAAGCCGAATTTCCTCGGCCAGCCACAGGGCCGCGTCCCGGAAATTGAGAGTGGTATAAAGCTGCTCGTCAAAAGGCGTAGTCACCGGGTAGAGTTGAGGGTACTTATTGATCAAGGTCTGTTCGCCCTGCTTCGGTTTCTCCTTCACAGAGCCCTTAACGTAATCCAGCCCCCAGGGGTTATCCGAGGCGAGCTGCACCCCGATCAACACACACTTCGCGCATCCAAGATGCCGGGCCAGGGAGAACGCTGTGGATATGACCGAACCGTGCAGCTTCAGGTTGCCCCGCTGGCCGAAGACTTGAGGCAGGAAAGAGCCGAACAGGTATTTGATGCCGAACCTGTCGCCACCTAAATCCGACAGGCAGTGACCCACAAGGATGGTCCCGGGCAATTCGGGGATATGCCTGAAGACCAACCCGGACTCCAGGGAAGTGTCGTTGATGACCACGAAATGTGGATGAATGCCAGCCTCCACTAGGGGCTTGACCGCATTGTTCACGCAGATGACCACCGCCCGATCCCGGTTACGCCGGATGTATTCGAGCTTCCCGTCCAATTCCGGGCCGGCTGCCACCAGAATGGCATCGGTATCCTTGAGGCGGTTCTTGAGCTGTGAAATATCGGAGAATAAAAGATAGTCGGGAATATTCTCGTAGACATGCACCTGCTGATCAAGCAGGAGCCCGCGATGGATGTCCCGCAATGGCCGCGACCGACATAGAGACTGGCCGGACAGTCCGTAGATGGCGTGACGGTAGTGAAGAATCTCAAGGTACTCGACAACCTGATGCGCCCACGATCCATAGTTGCGCCGGATGCGATCGGTCATGAAAAAGGCCGGGGTGCCCAGCCGGAACATGTCTCCGGGCAGCATCTCCTGGAGAGCGGGATTAAAGGAATAGGGATTGCCCGTAAAACAGAACAGGTTGTCCCGGTTCAATTCGGCCAGCTTGAAACGCTCCAAGAATTTGATGAGCACGCGCTCATCCGGCTCGAACAGAATCACTACGGCCTGGCGTGAGGCCACGCATTGCCTGAGCGCCTCGGAATCGGCCACACCGAGCAGGACAACCAGCCGGGTCTGCTCCAGAGCCTCGGGCATGGAGGTGTCCTGGGCAAAAAACCGATAGGTGGTGACGGACTCGTCCTGGTAAGGGTGTTGATACCTGGGGTGCTCGAACCGGCAAAGCTGATTGTGGTCCGAATACCTATACGGTCCAGGGTCTTCCGCGCCATCGCCGAAGACCTCGACAGGTTCGCCCCTGCACAAAATGCCCAATTCTACCAGGGCGGCTATCTTGCTGTTCTCCATACGTTCTCTTCAGCTCCCGCAACCACTGTGATTCAATTGAACAACTTGGCCCCGGTCATGGAATTTGTCAAGGTTACCGGGCCTCTCCGAAAGAAGCAGTCAAACGAACCTTTTTTATTGGTCAATTTCATAGTATAGCTGTGGACCGAACACGACCCGAACCGCGAAGGAGCCGGCATGCAAAGCAAGAAGAAACGCAACCACAAGACGATGGAACAGGTCAGGAACATCCTCCTGGTCCTGCTTGCGGCCTTCGTCATCTTCATCTTCTTCAATCTGGATATCGTACGCAAAGGTGAATCCGTTTTCTCCAACACCAGCAGTAAAAAGCTCAAATTCGCCGGAAGCATGGACCGCAAGGACTACACGGATACAGAGTTGGAACGGATTCGCGACTATATCAAAGTCCGCAACAAGCTGTTTGAAGAGGTCAAGATCGAAGCCTCGCCCCAGGACAAATACAAGGAGATCGCCCCGACCACGGAAATCCTCTTCGAGGTCCATGTGGTCATGGCCGACGGGTTCAAATTCACCACCCCGGTCCGCCGCACCCAGCGAAAGGACTTGTCCTTAACCATCCTCGCCAAGCTCGACAAGGATGTGCAGGCGTACATCGAGCTGAAAAAACAGGGGAAAAAACCCACTTCAATGATCAACACCATGTGAGGCCGGGGGCGGCATGCGAACGATCTCCCCAGGCTTGCGCCGGATGCCGGACGCAGTGTAGAGGAATTTTCACTGGGCGGATGATATGACAAAAACATATGACACCATCATCTGCGGCGGTTCGCTGGCAGGCAGCGCGGCCGGGATTTCACTGGCCCGGCAAGGTTTTTCCGTGGCCATTCTTGACCGCGAACGGTTTCCGCGAAACAAGTTGTGCGGCGGGCTGCTGACCTGGAAATCCATCCGCCTGCTGGAATCCTTGTTCGGAGAAACGCCGGAATCCCTGACCCGGAGTGGTGCCATCAACCACACTTCCGACCGCTACTCCATCCGAACCTTGTCACAGCCCCTTGCCGAAGGCTCCCTCTCCTTTCCCTTCCACTTCGTGGACCGAACCCTGTTCGACGACCTGCTCCTCTCCCGCGCACGGGAAGCCGGGGCCGAAGTCTTCCAGGAAACGCCGGTCACGGCCTGCGACCCGATCAAGGGAGTGGTCACCTGCCGGGACGGCCGGACCTTCCAGGGCCGATATGTCATCGGTGCGGACGGTGCCAACTCCGTTGTGCGGAACTCGTTCCCTTTCCTCGACCGGGACCGGATAAAACGTTTCATGGCCCCGACCATCGAAATCAAAGTTTCGAAAGAGGCCTTGCCGAGACCTTTGAAAAACCCGGAACTCTATGTTGGATTCATGAACGCCGGCTATGGATGGGTCTTTCCGAACCGCGATCGGATCATCGTGGGTATCTGCGGATTACGCCGCAATAATATCAACTTTTCCCAGGTGTTTAAAGATTATCTAGATTTTCTCGAGATTAAATCAGACGCAATTCCCGACCTGCGCGGACACCCGCTTCCCTATGGAAACTACCTGGAGAATCCGGTCCACGGCGTGACCCTGCTGGCCGGGGACGCGGGCGGATTCGTGGAGCCGCTGCTCGGCGAGGGCATCTTCTTTGCCCTGTGCACAGGCATGTACGCGGGCCAGGCCGTGGCCCAGGCCCTGACGACCGGAACCCACCCCGGCACGGCCTACCGGGTCCGACTGAACCGATACGTCATGCCCGAACTCAAGGGCTCCAATATCCTGCGCTGGACCCTGTTCAGGGGGGTGCAATGGTTCGGATCGGCATCGCTGCGCTGGTTCATTCGCATGGCCGGAACCCAACTCGGCGACATGGTCCACGGTAAGCGCTCCTACCGGTGGCTGCGGAAAAAGCACTGGGATTTCTGAAAAGATCCGGTCCGGCTTGAATCATTAGGCCATTCCATCTATAAGGAGTGACGGCGACTTTTCAGCCGCATGACCTTGCAAGGGAGTACCCATGGCCGGAAAAATCCTGATCATCGACGACGAAGCAACCATCCGTCTTTCCCTGCGCGGCATTCTCGAGGACGAGGGACTGGACATCGTGGAGGCGGAGTCCGGCGAACAGGGACTGGAAATTCTGGGAACCGACATCCCGGACCTGGTTTTTCTCGATATCTGGCTGCCGGGCATGGACGGACTTGAAGTGCTTGAAATCATCTCTCGGGATTACGAAGGACTCCCCGTAATCATGATCTCCGGCCACGGCACCATTGAAACTGCGGTCAAGGCCCTGAAAAAGGGGGCTTTCGACTTCATTGAAAAGCCTCTTTCCCTGGAAAAGGTGGTGGTTTCCTCGCGCAACGGCCTGGAATTCTCCCGTCTGCGCCAGGAAAACATCGCCCTCAAGACCCGCATCAGTTCGGAGCAGCCCTACACCCTGACCGGCGAATCCGAACCCATCGTCACCCTCAAGGAAGTCATCGGCAGGGTGGCCCCCACCGAAGCCTGGGTGCTCATCACCGGCGAAAACGGCACGGGCAAGGAAATCGTGGCCCGGTCCATCCACGACCAGTCCAGCCGATCCGACCGGCCCCTGGTGGCCGTGAACTGTGCGGCCATCCCCGAAGAACTCATCGAATCCGAACTCTTCGGCCACGAAAAGGGCGCGTTCACAGGCGCGGACAGGGCCCAGGAAGGCAAGTTCGAACTGGCTGACGGCTCCACTCTCTTCCTTGATGAAATCGGCGACATGAGTCTGAAGACACAGGCAAAGATTCTCCGCATTCTCCAGGAACAGGCCTTTGAACACGTGGGCGGGCGCAAGACCATCACCGTGGACGTGCGCGTCATCGCGGCCACCAACAAGGACCTGGCCAAAGAGATCGAGGCCGGTAATTTCCGCGAGGACCTATACTACAGGCTCAAGGTCTTTCCCTTGGAACTGCCCCCCCTGCGCGACCGGACCGACGACATCCCGCTGCTGATCAATGATTTCATGGGCATATTGGTCCGACAGCACGGGTTCAAACCCATTTCCTTTGCCCCTGACGCCATTGCCGTTCTCAAGGAATACCCCTGGCCGGGCAATGTCCGGGAACTGAAGAATTTCGTGGAACGCATGTTCATCATGTACGCCGGGGACACGGTCACCCCGGACCGGTTGCCGCCCGAGTTCAAAAAGGTCAGACCGGCCCCCGAGCCGAACCCGGCCACTTCCGTTGGACAGGATGCCGTGGAAGAACTGATCGCAGACGGACCGGCCGACCTCAAGCAGGCGCGTGCCGACTTCGAAGCCCGGTTCCTGGAGGCCAAGCTCAAGGAATTCGACGGCAACATCTCGCAGCTGGCCAAATCCATCGGCCTGGAGCGCAGTTCACTCTACCGAAAGCTCAAGGCCTACAAAATCCAGACGGATTAAGGTGTTAAACTCGGACTAGATTCATCAACGGTTCGAAGGAGTATAGGGCTGGTCTCCTGCCTGATGCCTCTTCAAGCGTACGCAGCAAACCTTCATCAACAAGCGTCCTGCTGAACTTGGCAGCTGTTGTGGATGGGATGCCGCTCCCCTTTGTAAATTTATTATTTCTGAATACCGGATTCGTAAAAATGTAGTCCAACGCCTTAACGTGCCACTTGGATGACAGCTTTTTCCTGAACAAACTTTTCATTTCATTGTACAAAGTGGTAATTTCTTCGACTACTTTTAAATTTCGCATGGCCTGCTTTTCCAATGCTTCCAAAAAAAAACAGCACCACCCCGTCCAGTCACCGGACCTTGAGACCTCTCTCATGCAATCGATATACAAATCCTTTTGCTCTTCAAGATATGCACTAATATAAAAATGGGGTTCGGAGATCACCCCGGCGTTCCATAGCATCAATGTAATCAGCATTCTACCTATACGACCATTGCCATCTTTAAACGGATGCAAGGCTTCGAATTCGACATGCGAAACCGCTGTCTTGATCAAGTCCAATTCATTTTTATTTGCGATATATTCAAACAAGCTGTCCAATCCATCAATCAATTTTTCCGGACTAATCGGAACGAACAGGATGTTGCGCTGGGTTTTATCTGCCAGGTAATTCTGCTCATTTTTAAATTTACCAGGATTTTTTTCCGCACCGCGACCTAAAAACAAAAGTCTTTGGTGAATCGCACGGATGAACCAACTTGAAATCTGACGCCCATTCTCCATTGACTGTTGAGCAGATTTCAATGCCCTCTGGTATAGCAACGTCTCGATGACTTCGGACCTGGTCTGTGTCACGCCATACTCGTCTTCATCAAAGTCTGCCTCATATCTCAATATTTCATCCATCGTACTTATGGTCCCTTCCATACGTGATGAAATGATCGCCTCCTGGTTACGAAGGGGGGCCAACAGTATTTCGCTATTGTGCATATTCTTCAACATTTGATCGTACCGTGCGATAGCATCGGTAGCTAACGCCAACGGTCTGATAATTTTTGCATAATCGAGATTGTTTGGCGGAAACTGATCGTAGTGGTAGTTGACTGCGTTTTCGAAATTCAAATCCGGAAGCTTGCTTAACATGTTTTTTCCTGTTTATTTTGCTTACTAAATTTTAAACATTTAAAACATCAACATTGTTTCATGTCAAGATTGTTGTCTTTTAGGCGACAAATCGACTTATTTGTTTTTTTGCGCAGTGAGTGGGCTATTAGTTTCCCAAAAATAAATATTGAGGAAGACAAAACTTTTTGAATGCGCAAATTGGAAGACAAAACTTTTTGACTCCCAAAAAGAGGCTTTCCGCGTAGACAAGATTTTTTGAGTGCACAAATTGGAAGACAAAACCTTGGAGTTCTTAAATCCAAAAAACGCCCTATTTACAGAAAGGGGCAAGATGGTCATACTTTAGGGAGCGGAAAACCTTTTCAAGGGACAAACCGATGGCATGGGACCCGGATAGATACGAAGCATGGTTCGACACCCCGGAGGGGCAGTACGCCCTGGACCAGGAGGCGCGGCTGTTGCAGGACGTGCTGGCCGGATGGCCCCGCCGCAAGCACAAGCTGTTGGAGATCGGATGCGGCACGGGGCTGTTCCTGGAGATGCTCTATCAGATGGGACTGGACGTGACCGGCATGGACAACTCCCCGGAGATGATCATGGCCGCACGCAAGCGATTCGGCAACCGGGCCGAACTGCACCTGGGCCATGGAGAGCACATGGGCTACTCGGACAACGAGTTCGACTATGCCCTGCTCTGGTCCGTGCTGGAGTTTACGGAAGAACCCGAGGCCATGCTCACGGAAGCCGCCCGTGTGGCCGAAAAGGGACTGCTCATCGGCTTCCTGAACAAGAACTCCCTCTACTACACCATGAACGTGCGCAACTCCGGCTCCACCCTGAGCAAGGCCAATTGGTTCACCTGGTGCGAAATGCAGGACCTCATCCACAATGCCACGGGGTTTCGCCCCACCCTGGCCCGCTCGGTCCTGCCCGGCCCCGCCAAGACCTGGAAACCCACCGGCCTGTGCAACCTGATCAATTCGAAGATCCTGCCGCCCTCACTGGGGGCCTTTGTGGCCGTGCGCGTGGACTTCACGAACATGAAACCCCTGACGCCGCTCTTTGCCTGGAAAAGCGAACCGGAGATGGGCTAGCCACCCGACAACACTATGAAACCACTGCACACCGTTTCCGTGGTCATCCCGGTATGGAACAATTGGGAGTTGACGAGCAGTTGTCTGCACAGCCTCAGGGAACATACCCCCGGCCCGGATTTTCAGGTCATCCTGGCGGACAACGGCTCCACGGACCAAACGCCCGACGAGGCCCCCCTGCTGGGCAAATCGCTCTTCGGCGAACACTTCACCTATTTGCGTCTGACTGAAAATCTGGGGTTTGCCAAGGCGTGCAACGAAGGTGCCTGGGCCAGCTCGGCGGAATATCTCTACTTCCTGAACAACGACACTCTCGTGACGCCCAACTGGTTGCCCCCGCTTCTCAAGGCCATGAAGGGCGACCCCCGCCTTGCCGGTGTCGGCCCCCTGCTCCTGTTCCCTGATGACGGCACCGTGCGCTCCAAGCGGGTGCAGCACCTGGGCATTGCGGTCTCCTACGGCATGGAATTCCGGCACCTGTATGAATATTTTCCCCACACGCATCCGGCCGTCACAAAACAACGCAGGCTGAACGTGGTCACGGCAGCGGCCCTGCTCATGCCCACCCGGCTGTTCAAGGCTGAAAACGGCTTTTTTGCAGGGTTCGTCAACGGCATGGAAGACGTGGACCTGTGTTGCCGCATAGCCCGACAGGGCGGTTATTTTTCGATCATCCCACAGAGCGTGACCTATCACCTCACCCACGGCACCGAAGGACGGTTCGACCATGAGTCCGACAACCTGCGCCTGCTTCGGAGGCGGTGCAGGCACGCAAAGGCGGATTTGTACGACCTGATCCTGGCTGACGGGTTCGAGCCGGGGTTCACCCCCTGGCTGGAGCTGATGGTGCGCTTGCCCGAAGAACGCACGGAAGAACTGGCCCGACACCTCGACGATCCGACCACGGAACATCTGTTCGCGCTCCTGGAGCGGGAACCGCTGTGGGCTGCGGGCTACGACACCCTGTTCCGCATGTTGGCGGATCAAGGCAGATTGACCGAAGCCATGCCCGTGGCCTATTTCCGCTCCCTGCTCTGCCCGAGTCTTCAGTCATTCGCGGATTGCGAGCGTATCATGCGGCAATGCAACATCCCGGACATGGCGGACAAATACGCCGCCACCATCCGGGATATGCAGAGAACCATGGCGGACCGGAAAGGGTTGGCCCGGAAAGCCCGCAACATCATGCAGACCGTCCAGTACCCGACAGTCCAGGCCGCGCTGGAAGCTTTCCTCGACGACTGACCGCCCCTTACAACACCTGCTCCAATTCCAGATCCAGCCCGGCGTTTTCCATGGCCAGGGAGTCCCCGAGCACGCAGATGTCGCCGTGCTGCGCATTGATGCGCACGGCCTGTGCAAAGGCGCGGAAGTCCGCTTCGGTGGCCGAGAGCACCTGATCGCGGATGATCTGGAGGTAGCCGTTGTCCTGGCCCGTGAGATGGCGGATCAGGCTGGTGAACCCCTTGGCGTCGGGCAACTGGTAGGAATCGATCTCGCCTATGGCACCGATGATGGACTTTTCCAGCTCATCGCCGTTGATGTTCACGGTTTCGAGATAGTCGGCCGCCGCGTCAAAGGCGGCCACGGTATCGGCCACATTGGGGTCGCGGTAGGAGACAAAGGCGAGCGCCCCGGCCAGGCGGTCCATGATGCAGAATGCGCCGTAAGCCCCGCCCTGGACTCGGACCTTTTCCCAGAGATAGCCGGTGCGGATGAGCTTGTTCACCACCTGGGCCGCGCCGGTGAAGACGAAGCCGTGCTCGGCCACAGAGCACCCCTTGCCCACATAGTTGACCTGGGCCGGTATGGCGAGGCCCTCGCGGCGGGGAAGCTGCGGTGCGGTACGCGTGGCCATGGCGACTTTCCCCTGGGGCAGGGCCCCGACCACGGAAGCCAGTTCCGTCTCCAATGCACTGAAGATGTCCGCATCCATGGTGGCGTTGACCAGCAGGTTGCCCTGGTTCAGGAGCAGGGAACGGAATCGCTCCAGGTCCTTGGCAACGTTGCGGAAATCATCCTCCATGCGCTTTTCCAGATCACGCAGGAAATGCAGGTTGGTCAGGCCGGACATGGCCTCGTCCATGGCATGGGCCGTGTGGGTCCGGGCGCGCAGCCGCGTAGCCACGACCATGTGACCGGACGGAATCAGTCGCTGCTCGGCGCGGGCACGGGCCTCGGACACGATGTTCGAGAGCCGCTCCTTGTTGTCGAGCTTGGCCGAAGTCAGGATTTCGGTCAGGATTTCCAGGGTGGAAGTCATCTTTTCCGCTGTGGCCTTGGTGCGCACGAACAGCCGGGCAGCCGCGTCCCTTGAATCGCGTATGGGCGAGGCAAAAGCCTGGGTCCAGATGCCGCCGGAGGTCCGGGCAATGCGCTGGGACAGGTCCACATAATCCCGCGTGGTGGTGCCGGACTCCACCAGGGCACGCCCGAAAATGCCTGTATAGGGCAGCAGCTCGTCCGGTATGACCGACAGGTCGAACCCGAAATCCAGGTACCCGATGCCGTTGGTGGACAGGTCATGATAGAGCAGGTCCCGGCCTGCCACCTGCCGCAGTTCGGCGGGGATGATCCGGTTCTCGGCGGGCAGGTCGCTCACCGACAGGCGGGGGATGGTGTTCAGGGCATCCACCGAATCCGGTTCTGCCTGAAGGCGGTTCAGCTCCCTGGCATCGGCAATGACCGCATCCAGCTGCTCCGGGGTCATGGCGTCCTTGGCTGCCGCAAGGCGATCGATCTCGACCTTGGACATGCGCCGGGCCATCTTGTGGTCCGGTTCCAGCAACACGGTGGTGCGATGGGGGTTGTGCAGAAAAAGCCGCGCCAGCAACTCCTCGAAAATCCTGTCGCCCTTTTCGATCCACGCCTTGATATTCTTCAGGGGCTGTTCGAAGGGGAGCAGAATCAGGGGGTCGCCCTCCTGCCCGTCGTCGTCATAAATCCAGGTGGACAGGGCCTGAAACATGAGGGACAGGCCGCGCGGATAGGAGCCGGTGTTGTTCTCGCGCAGGGAAAACTCCACCGAGTTCACGGCCGCCTCGATGTCGCGGACGTCGATGCCGTTCTCCACCAATTCCTTGATGGTATGGAAAATGATCGACTCCGCCTTGATGGCGTTGGACGGGTGCATGCCCTTGAGCCCCACGGAAAAGAACATCTGGCGCATGTCCGCTTCCAACCCCACACCGGCCAGATCGTCGCCCAGGCCCGAGTCCGTAAGCGCCTTCTTCAGCGGCGAGCTGGGCAGGCCGATGAGGATGTGCTCCAGGATGTGCAGGGCCAGGTTCAGGTTGGCGTCCGCAGTCTCGGCCAGGAGCCAGTTGACCGTGAACATGCCCTTGGCCAGGCGGTCGGACGCGGGGTATCCCTTGCGCACGGACCGGGCTTCAGCGAACCGTTCCTGCAAAGGCACGCGGGTTTCGGCCACGTCAATGGCCTCATACCCGGAAAAAACCGCGTCCAGGATTTCCAGCCGCTTTTGCGGATCATCGTCCCCGTAGAAAAAGGCGTATCCGTTGGACGGATGATAGTGATCGCGATGAAAGGCCATGAACTGCTCGAAGGTCAGGTCCGGGATGGTTGCCGGGTCGCCGCCGGAATCCAGGCCGTAGGTGACGTCCGGGAACAGGGACTGCTGGGAGTGCTCGTGGAGCAGGGAATCGGGCGAGGAGTACGCGCCCTTCATCTCGTTGAAGACCACGCCCTTGTAGGTCATGGATTTCTCGCGGCTCTCCAGTTCATAATGCCAGCCCTCCTGCTTCAGGGTGTTCTCGGTCAGGCGGGGATGGAAAACCGCATCCAGATAGACGTCGATCAGATTGTAGAAGTCCTGCACATTGGCCGAGGCAACAGGATAACAGGTCTTGTCCGGAAAGGTCAGGGCATTGAGAAAGGTCTGGAGCGACCCCTTGAGCAGTTCCACGAAAGGCTCCCTGACCGGATACCTGTCGGACCCGCACAGGACCGAATGCTCCAGGATATGCGCCACGCCTGTGGAATCCTTGGGCGGCGTGCGGAACGAGATGCCGAACACCTTGTTCTCGTCGTCGTTGATCATGGACAGGACGCGTGCGCCGGTCTTGTCGTGGCGGTAGATGATGGCCGTGGTTGCCATCTCCTCAATTTCCATTTCCCGTATCTTGGTAAAACCGAAACTCATGTATACTCTCTTATTTGTATGTATCAGGACCAGCCCGGACGCCGGCACATACGCCGCGTCAGCACGAAGTCACGGTATACACTACCACGCTCCCGGGGGCAAAGTGGGGAATTATGCAAAAAACACTTGACGGCAGTACGGACCAGCACTAGTCTCTTGAGAACAGAAATCATTCCTATTAATAATTCAACTCACTCGATAACAAGGAATAAATTATGACACACGAACACGATACCGATGAAATGATGCCTGATTTCGCCAAAGTAGGCCAGCCTGTCCCTGCATTTACCATGGAGGCCTTTGATCCTGCCGAAGGTGCCTTCTGCGAAGTGGACCTGGGCGCTGTGCGCAAAGAAGGCAAGTGGACCATCCTGTTCTTCTACCCGGCCGACTTCACCTTTGTCTGCCCCACCGAGTTGGCTGATCTGGCAACCAGACACCAGGAACTGGTCAAGCTGGGTGCCGAGGTGATCTCCGTATCCACGGACACCAAATTCAGCCACATGGCCTGGAGGACGGACGAGCGCATGCTGGCGGACGTAAGGTTCAAGATGGCCGCCGACCCCACGGGCGAAGTGTCCCGCTTCTTCGATGTCTGGGACTACGACACCGGCCTGGCCCTGCGCGGCACCTTCGTCATCAACCCCGAAGGCGTGCTGGCCTCGTCCGAAGTCAACTTCTACAACGTGGGCCGCAACGCCGACGAACTGGTCCGCAAGATGGAGGCCAACACCTACCTCAAGGACCATCCCGCCGAGGTCTGCCCGGCCAAGTGGACTCCCGGCGAAAAAACCCTGACCCCCAACGACGCCATGGTGGGCAAGGTCTACGAAGCGCTTAACGACTAGTTACGATCTCACACTCTCGTAACTCCTGTTGCACAAACGCCCCCTCCGAACGGTTCGGAGGGGGCGTTCTCCTTGTTGCCAGTTCCCGGCATGGGGACTATGTACTATGATCCAGCAACGCCAAGGAACAGATTTGGAAATCATATTGGCCACCGAGATATGGGGACGCACGGCCCACGTGGACAGCCTCGCGGAAACCCTGCGTCCGCTCGCGTACCGGGTCAACGTCATCGACCCCTATGACGGCCGCGACCCGCATTTCTCCAACGAGAACGAGGCTTATGCGGCCTATCTCGATCAGTGTGGGCATGCGGAGTACGCCCGACGGGTAACCGCACGGTTGAACAGGGCCGAGTACCCGGTTTTCCTGGTCGGCTTCAGCGCCGGGGCCGGTGCGGTCTGGGCGGCTGCCTGCCAAAAACCCTCACCCGCGATCCGGGCATGTTGTTTCTACGGCTCCGCCATCCGGGACATGGCGGACCTCACCCCACATGCGCCCGTGGATTTGATCTTTCCCAACCGCGAACCCCACTTCGACGTGACCGAGTTGATCCGCACCCTGGAGACAAAACCGCTGGTGCTGTGTCATCAGGCCGAAGCGGGGCATGGGTTCATGAATCCCCTTTCCGCACACCACGACAAAACTGTCTGCCGATTCTGGACCAACTGGCTGACGGAAAAGATCGCCATTCTTGATCACGGCTTGGGGAAGTAGCAGTCCCTATCGAAGAATATCCCGAAGCGCATCCCTGAGGTCAGGAAAACCGAAGGTGAAGCCCGCCTTCATCAACCGTTCGGGCAGGGCCAACTGACCGGAGAGCAGCACCTCGTCGGCCATCTCACCAAACAGCAGACGCAGGGCGAACGGCGGCACCGGGGTCTTGTAGGGACGGTTCAGGACCGTGCCCAAGGCGTGGGCGAACTTGCGGAAATTGACCGGATTTGGGGAGGTCAGATTGTATGGACCGCTGGCCTCGGGGTTTTCCATGAGAAACCGAATGGCCCTGACTTCATCGTGCAGGTGAATCCAGGAGACGCCCTGGAAACCGCTGCCGGGAGGCCCGCCCAGGAAATATCGGAAGGGAGGCAACATGCGTTTGAGCGCTCCGCCCTGACCGAGGACCACCCCCGTACGGACGATACAACGCCTGGAACCCAGCTCCTCCAGCCCGGACGTCGAAGACTCCCACCGACGAGTCACTTCGGCCAGGAATCCCTTGCCGGACTCAGCGTATTCATTGACAGGCGTGTTGCCGCACGGACCGTAGTAACCAACAGCCGAGGCCTGAATCAGGACGCCGGGGGCAACGCCCGCCTTTTTCACAGCCTGAACGATACGCTCGCCCGCCCGGACCCGGCTGTCCAGGATGCGCCGCTTCCTGGCCCCGGTCCACCGACCGCCCGCAATGTCTTCCCCAGCCAGATTGACCACGGCCGTATCCGGCTCGATCATGTCGGGCCAGTCGCCGTTGTCCCATGGCATACCTATGACGCCGGTATCGAACACGGCAGCGACCTTGCCGGGATTGCGTGACAGAACCACGATCTCCCAACCGTGCTCCTTGAGTTCCCGAACCAGAGCCCTGCCTATGAAGCCGGTCCCGCCGGCGATTATTGCGCGCACTGCATTATCCTTGAATACGTGTTCGGGCGTGAAAGCGTCACGCCCAAATCCAGATTAACACGGCTCGAAATCGATTGCCAGTTTCCAACATGTCAACACGATTGGAAAAATCAGACCTGCTCGTCGATTACACGTTCGCCTGCACGGTTACCCGTGTCTTCCGGATTTATGTACGGACAAGACCAGCGGATCAGGCGTCATGCAACTCGACGATGAAGACCGTTCCCTGAGGGTGATTGGATGCGGCACGAACTGTGCCGCCGTGGTCGGAGACGATGGACCGGACAATGGTCAGGCCCAGGCCTGTGCCGCCCTTCTTTTCCGTGTAGTAAGGCTCGAACATGCGCGAGGAATCCTTGGGCAGCCCCGGCCCGTTGTCAGCCACGGCAATGGTCACCGTACCCGCTTCAACGTCATGGGCGGTCGTGATCTGGACCTCGCCGCCCTTCATGCCCCGCAGGGCCTCGGCCGCATTGGTAAGCAGGTTGATGAGCACCTTGCGGATACCCTCCCGGTCAAAGGGAAATTCCTGGATGGGCGTGGAAAAGGAAAGATCCCACTTTATCTTGCGATGGGTATTCGCGAACATGGCCGTGACCTCTTCCAGGAGCGGGGCCAGCAGGTCCGGTTGCGGCTGCACTTCAGGCAGCTTGGCATAGGCAGAAAACTCGGTGACCATGTTCTGGAGCCGCTCCACCTGGTTGACGATCAACCCGGTACACTCGTCAAAAGTCGCCTCGCCGATCCTGCCGCCATACTTGCGCTGCAAACGTTGGGCCGACAGCTTGATGGGAGTGAGCGGATTCTTGATCTCATGGGCGATGCGGCGGGCCACTTCACGCCATGCGGCCAAACGCTGAATTTTTTCCAGCTCGGTGATGTCCTCGAACACGGCCACATGACCCGCGTTGCGACCACCCACATTCTTGAGCGACACCACGTTGACCAGGACCTTGATGATCTTGCCCCGCACGGGCAGATCGATCTGACGCTGCCAGACTGCACCGGGTTTTGAGGAAAGTTGCGTGATGGCACCCTGCATCAACAGGGCGAAATCCCCGGAGAGCAGGTTGTGCGGCACCTTGCCGATAAGAAAGACACCAGGAACTCCGAGAATATTCTCGGCTGCGGTGTTCACCGTGCCGATGCGTCCTTCGGCGTCCATGGAGATGACGCCCGAGGTGATGTTGTTGAGCACGGTCTCGATATACTGCCCACGCCGCTCCAACTCCTGATTCTGCTGGCCCAGGCGCTCGTTTGCCTGCTGCACCGAGTTCTGGCTCTGTTCCAGATCCTCGGCCATGCGGTTGAAGGACTGAACCAGAAACCCGAGTTCGTCGTCGGAGCGATCCTCCAGGCGGACGGAAAGGTCCCCGCGCCCAATGCGCTCGGTGCCTGCGGCCAGGGCCTGAACCGGGGCCGATATTTCCTTGGCCAGCCTGAACCCGAACCAGATGGCACCCAGAATGATGAGCAGGGCCATGACCCCCAGGGTAAGATAGAGATTCATCTTCCACGGATATTTGCGGGTCTTGAGCTTCTTGTATTCGTCCAGGCCGCGCACGATCTGATCGAGGCGGTGCAGGAGCCCCTGGCCCACGGTTTCACCGATGACCAGATAGCCGCTCCGCCCTTCGTCCACGGGCGTAACCCCGAGCACCAGATCGGACCCGGGCTTGGGAATGATGGTCGTCCAGGAACGCGGGTCCGCGCGCAGCGACACCCAGTCGATCTTCTCCTTGATCTCAGGCCAGGCCTGACTCCACTGGGCCGTGGCATGGGTGTTCTGTTCATTGCCCTCGGGGTTGATGACACCCACCAGGGTCAGGTCGTATTCGTCGAATTTCTTGCTCAGGTACTTGTCCATGGCCTTGCCGCCCCAGGCGAACTTGGACTCGATGATCTCATTGATCATGACCGCGCCGCGCCGCTCCAACCGCTCCTGAGCCGAACCGTAAAAAGCCCGTCCCAGCTCCAGGGCCTGCTCCATGGACTCCTCCACCTGGCCCTTGAACCAGTAGTCCACCGAGGTCTGCACGAACTTCACCGAGACCAGATAGATGAGCACGGTAGGAATGAGCGACAGAGAGATGAAAGCCAATACCAGACGCGTGCGCAGCTTGGACCCGAGAACCCTTCGCTGCCGTTCGAGAATGAGCCTGACCGCATTCCTGGCCACGTAAAAAAGCATGGCCAGCAGGAAGACCACGTTCAAAATGAGCAGGTTGAGAATAAGGTAGTAATCCCCGCTCAGGTACTTGAGTTCGGCAAAGGTCAGTCCGACGATGAGCACCAGAAAGACCAGGGCAAGGATATACTCGCGCTTGTGTCGCTTCTGGTCACGACGGGTGGTGGAGCTGATGCGGATTGGATCAGGCGTCACTGGCAGCTCCGCTAGAAGGTAAAATCAAGCTGAAAGGAGTTGTCGGCCCCGGCGTCCCAGGACCAGAAATAGATATACCGCATCACGCCCTCGGGCGCGTCCTGCTCGTTCATGGAGGTATGCAGCAGCAGACTGTACTTTCTGCCGCGGTCAAGGAGTGCCCACTCGCCCAAGCTGGCTTCTATGGTCCCCCAGCCCTCGTCGAGCAGCTTGCCCAGGTCGGTATTCCGCAGGAGGGTCTCGCGATCAGGCAGGGACATGATGAAATCCCTGGTCAGCGGATCGAACTTGAGGATGCTCTCGAACTGGGCCTCGGAAATCACACGATTAAACCAGTAATCGTTGGCTTCGATCAGCCGCACCTGACACTTGAGTACCAGCACGCCACCGTCCTCAAGCTCTCCCTTCAATATGGGTTTCTCCTCCACGGCGACCCCGAAACGGGCCGTGAGCCTGCCCCGTACATTGGCCAGGGAAGGGGCCATGAGGCTCAGACTCTGGGCCAGTGCGCTTCCGGCCAGGAGGAGGATAACCAGGACAACCCCGATTTGGGCCAAAATCTTCTTTTTCTCATGGGTACGCATTATCCTTGAACATGTACCAGCACCCGATATAAAGGACAAGAGGTCCGGCCTTGTCTTTTCCCGGTCCGGTCCGTTAGTGTCATGAATAACGAATACACATTCCCAAAGGAGTCCTCCCCGTGGAAAAAGACCTCCTCCTCGCCATCGGCGACGACCGCGCCGCCTCATACAACCTGCGTTTCCTCAACGAGGTGTTCGACAGCTTCTGCGACCTCAAGATGACCCTGTTCTATGTTGCCCCCAGAGTCGTCATCTGCGACAGGCTCGATACAAACAGGCCCCTCACGGACGACGAGCACAGGGAGCTTGTGGCTCACAAGAAAGGCTCAGGGAAAAAGGCGCTCGAAGATGCGCGCCGCTGGATAGTCGACGTCGCAGGATGCAGCGGTGAAAAAGTACGAACCAAGGTGGTGCATTCCAAGGTGGGCACTGTCCGGGAACTCATCGACGAAGCGCGAAACGGCCTCTACGATGCCCTGGTCCTGGGCCGCAAGGAGTTCTCCTGGTTCGAGGAGATATTCGAGAACTCCGTGTGTCACGAGCTGTTGTGGCAGGACATCGATTTCCCCATCTGGGTCTGCAAACGGCCGCCCGACCACCCCCGGCACGATATCCTGCTGTGCATGGACGGCTCAGAACCCTCCCTGCGCATGGTCGACCACGCCGGGTACATGCTGGCCGAGGAACCCAGGCATACCTTCACGCTGTTTCATGTGGCCCAGCAGGGCTACGAAACGGCCCGGGCCGGGCGTATCTTTGATGAGGGTTTGGCCTTGCTGGGCGAGAACGGCGTCCCTGATGACCGCATCGAACTGAAGATGGTCACGGATAAAAACGTGGTCAAGGCTATCCTCAGTGAGGTGCAGGTGGGCAACTACTCTGCGGTGGGCGTGGGACGGCACGGCACCAGCAGT
This sequence comes from Pseudodesulfovibrio sp. S3, assembly GCF_004025585.1. Classification (NCBI taxonomy): domain Bacteria; kingdom Pseudomonadati; phylum Thermodesulfobacteriota; class Desulfovibrionia; order Desulfovibrionales; family Desulfovibrionaceae; genus Pseudodesulfovibrio; species Pseudodesulfovibrio sp. S3. The sequence continues at coordinate 45,903 of NZ_QTZO01000013.1, read as the reverse complement.
CAGACCAGGATGGAAAACCTGTTTCCCAGCACGGTCTCGGTACAGCTCCTGCGCCAACTCACGGACGCGGCCCTCTGGATCAGCAAATAGACGCACCGTACATCTGCGCAGGAGACGGAAAAACGACTTCGAACAGAGCCCCTACAGGCTCACCAGCTCATACTCCCGTGTGCCGATACCGAGTTCCTCGGCGTAGTCCAGGCCGAAGTTTTCGGGCACGTGCCTGTGGATGGCCAGAAACTTGTTTTGACCGGGAGTCACCCCGAAGGGCAACTGGCTCGGATACAGGGGCTGGGCCTGACTGACCAGGTCCATGGACGCCTGATCCACGGCCACGGGGTCGAAGCTGACCAGGACGCCGATATCCGGGCAGATGGGTGCATCGGTAAAGCCCACACAGTCGCAGTCGGGCACCACGTCCATGACGAAATTGACATGCAGACAGGGGGTGCGCTTGGTGGCCAGCACGCCCTTGACGTACTCCATCATCCGCTCCAGAAAGTCCTGAACGCCCACCTTCCAGTTCACCTCCAGGCCGCCGTGGCGACAAGCCACGAAACAGCCACCGCAACCCACACACTTTTCCGCGTTGAGGGCTATCTTGCCAATAGTATCGTCGATGTAAAGCGCCCCGGTCTTGCATGCCTTGATGCAGGCCTCGCACGCCTCGCACAGGTCCGGTTTGACAATGGGACCAGTGGAAAAATGCTGCTGCATCTTGCCCTTCTTGGATGCGGCCCCCATACCGAGATTTTTGAGAGCGCCTCCGTAACCGGCCAGTTCGTGCCCCTTGAAATGATTCAGCGACACCAGGAAATCGGCCTCGGCAATGGCCCCGCCCAGATAGACCTCGTCCAGATGCTTGCCCTCCACGGGCACGGTCACCTCGAACTCTCCCCTGAGGCCATCGGCGATGATCACCGGCGCATTCAGGATGAGCGGATCCCAACCGTGCCGGGCCGCACACAGGGCATGGGACACAGCCTCACCGCGCTGGCCCACATACAAGGTGGAGGCATCGGTCAAAAACGGCTTCCCGCCCGCCTCGATGATGAAATCCAGGATCGGCTTGATCCACAAAGGACGCAGGAAACCGGTGGTTCCCTGTTCGCCGAAGTGCAGCTTGACCGCGGTCAGGTCGCCCTCGTTGATGGCCTTATCCGCTTTGGCGGCCTTGAGCAGGCTGCGCATCCTCTTGCCGAACGGAGCCTTGGACGAGGCCCGCAGATTCCAGAAATACACCTTTGAAGCCATGGAAACATCCTTGTTGAAGCATCGATGGGGAAATGTACCACGGAAGGCCGGGACAGGAAAGCGGACCGACGGGATCAGCTAGATCAATCTGTAGACGTTGATGTTGTAATCGTCGGGATTGACCACTTCGGTGATGGTCGTCCCGCTGACGGCCAGATCGATTTCAGTGGCCGGGATCTGCCGCATGGAACCGTCATAGACCTCGCGAACCAGGGGCAAAAGCGGGTCGACGATGTTGTGATCGATGACCACGGCATAATGTCCGTTGGAGAGACGCACAAAACTGCCCACGGGATACACCCCCAGACTCTTGATGAACTCCTCCACGATATTGGGGTGGTAGTCGGTCACCCGCCACTTGAACATCATCCCCAGAACCTTGCCGGGCGGCAAAGGATCCTTGTACACCCGCTTGCTGGTCAGGGCGTCGTACACATCCACCACGGACAACAACCGGGAAAAATCGCTGATCTCGTCTCCCTTCAGGCCGCGCGGATATCCGCTGCCGTCGAATTTTTCGTGGTGGTCCAATGCCGCGTGCAGGACCTCTTCCGGGATGTTCTTCTGCTTCTTGAGGATCTCGTATCCGCGCAGGGGGTGTGTGCGCATGATATTCATCTCTTTTTCGTTCAACTTGCCCGGCTTGTTCAAGACGCTTTCTGGAATGACCGCCTTGCCCACGTCGTGGAAGATTCCGGCAAGACCGATCAGTTCAAGATTCTCCTGAGAATAACCGAGCCTTTTGCCGAGGATCACGGCCAGGATGGAAACGTTGATGCAGTGGGTATAGGTATACTTGTCAAAAGCCTTCAGCTTGCCGATGGCGGCAGCGGCCGACTCGTTCCGAAACACGGACTCGATAAATCCGCTGACCAGCGGCACGGCATCATTGAATTCAAAGGACTTTCCGCGCCTGACCGCGTCCATGAACTCATGTGCGTACCCCACGGCCTCGCCATACATCCTATCGGCGCGAACCAATTCCTCCTGAATGGGAACCATTTCCCCGACAACGACCACCGTCTCCGGCTCGCGTCCTTCAGGGCGCTCCCGCTCCATGGCCTTTCGTGCCTCTTCGGCCGACATGGATTTTTCCCAATCGAACATGTTCTCTCGCCTGATAATAGTAATGTTTCCTTTCTTAACATTAGCTTATTTACAATAGCTGCACAATGTCGTTAGCCGCACTATTCCTGTCGTTCACCAAACGACACGGAAAGAGCCCGCATGTCCGGACAGCTGTTCGAAAAATATATGCGCAGATGTCACAAAAGGCCGGTCTCCGCCAGAACAGCCATCAGGGCCTGCACGTCCGCAGACACGAAATCGGGGTCGAGATGAGCAAACCCCTGGGCAGTCACCTTGCCGCTGGTCACGGCCGCGGACATGGCCCCGGCGGCCTTGGCCGTCTCGACATCCATGGGGTGATCACCCACCATGAGGGTATGTTCCGGGGCAATGCCCAGTAAATCCAAGGCCTGAAGCAGGTGGCCGGGATTCGGCTTGAGACACACGGCGATCTCGCGGGGAATGAATACTTCGATAAATTTCTCTATGTCAGGGAAAACCACTTTCACCGCCGCCGAGATATTGCGGGTGATCACGCCTGCGGCCACACCGCGTTTTCGCAGCGTGGCAAGAGTCGGTCGGGTGAACTCGAACAGCTGGCCGTCCCTGGCTGCGTCCAGCTCCGTGGCCGCGATGACCAGCCTGCCGCGCGACAGGAACTCCATGCCTTCGGCCCGGTCCCGCTCCATGACCTGGGCCGCCAGCGCCTCCAGCCACTCCAGCGCGGGCAGACCGTCAGGCACCGGGCGCTCGTCCATGAACACCTCGCCCAGGGCCGCGATCTTGGTCTTCATGAAATCAAAGTCCAAAGGCACGTCGGCCAACGTCCCGTCGAAATCGAATATAATGGCGTCAAGCTTGGGCAAGACAGAGGCCTCCGGCAGCCGGTGAAGGGGAGAGAGAAACCCTTTGAAAAGGGCTTTCCCTCTCCCCTTCACCGGACCCCATCCCCTCTCCTTTCCTAACTTTTCGGTGTCGCTTCGCGGGATAGGAGGGGGAGTATGTGTTGCGACGTGCAGTGCACGCAGAATTCAAAAACTACAGCTCCATATGCAGGAGAGGAAATGGCTTGCCCGTTGCATCCACCGGAGAACGGCTCACTACCTTGAACCCCATGTGTTCGTAGAAACCGACCGCACCAGGATTTTGTTCGTTAACGTCCAACTTCCTTGCCCCGAATTCGGCTATGGCAAAATTCAACAACATCTTCCCCAGCCCCTTGCCCCTGCTTTGCGGGGCCAGAAACAGCATTTCTACAGCCTGTTCGACCACACCCACGAAGCCGTGGATTCTACCAACCCCGTCCTTGACGCAATGGAGCGTGACCGTGGGAAGATATTCACTCAGAATCACAGACCTGAAAAACCGGATATCCCTTTCCGTCAGGAACTCATGCGTAGCCCGAACGGATGCTTCCCAAACTTCCATGATTTCAAGGTAGTCATCTTCCATTGCAACGACGATGTTCATTGGCATGCCTTTCTCTCCTGATGAAGCACCAACCAAGGAATACCCAAATGAAAAGGCCCTTACAACTGAATTGTCAGGACCAGCAGATTCGAACGCGCAACTGGCGCCGCAGCCAACCGGATGGGCGCTTCGAATGCTATTTCACCAGTCCGCGCAGCAAGTCCAGGTTGCGAATGTCGTCTTCAAGGTCGTCGTCCTTGGGCGTTTCCAGAGTCTTGGGGATGTCGGCAAAACGAAGGTCGCGCATGAGGTTGCGGAAGCCTTCCTGGCCGATCTCGCCCTGCCCGATATGTTCGTGCCGGTCCTTGCGGGAGCCGAATTCGTTCTTGGTGTCGTTCAGATGGAAAAATTTGAGCCGGTCCAGACCGATGATGCGGTCAAAGGCGGCAAAGGTTTCCGCATACGCCTCGGGAGTTCGGATATCGTAGCCTGCGGCAAAAGTGTGACAGGTGTCGTAGCAGACACCGAGCCGGTCCGGGTGGGCGGACAGGGCGATGACGGCTGCCAGCTCTTCGAACGTGGAACCGAGGTTGGTGCCCTGTCCGGCCGTGGTCTCCAGCAGGACCATGCCGCGCTCGCTGCCGGATTTCTCGATGGCCGCGTCAAGATTGGCCGCATACCGTTCTATGCCCGCCTCCACGCCATCGCCCAGATGGGAACCGGGATGGGTGACCAGATAGGGAACGGACAGGGCCTCGATCCGCCGGAGTTCCTCGGCAAAGGCCAGGGTCGACCGGTTCAGCAGGTCGGGATTGTTGGAGGCGAGATTGATCAGATAGGAATCGTGCGCGGCAACGGGATAATCACCCCACTGCTGCCAGGCCATGGAAAAAAGCTCTATGTCGTAAGCGGTCAGGTCGGGAACCTTCCACTGCCGCTGATTGCGGGTAAAAATCTGCAAGGCCGTGCCACCGACCTTGCCGATGCGCTCGAAGGCCATATACAGGCCTCCGGCAATGGACATATGCGCTCCCAAATACATGGGCGCCTCTCAGACCTACTCGAACCAGCCGCTCAGGGCTTCCACGACCTTCTGGGCCTGGGCCTGGGAGGAGATATTGAACTTGGACTTGGGACGGTAGGTCCCGTCCACTTTCTGATAGCGGCGGATGGTGTATTTTTCCGGGCCGAATTCGCCCTTGGCGCGATTGAGTTCCTGATACCGGAAGACGATGGTGGTCCATGCGCCCTTGGACAGGATGACCTTGTCCAACTCCTTGACGATGAGCTGGTTGTCTTCGGAATAATTGATGGTGATTTCGTCCACGTTGGATGCCATAGATGCGCTCCTGAATATATGATGTCCGCCGAATCCCGGCGGCAGGGGATTACCCATACATATGATGATGGACGAAGGCAACCCCCGGATTCCCTCGCTCCCCGGCTTGGGATAGCGGACCATCTGCACATTTGCCGGGCACGGTTTAATCCTCACCGTAGCCAGGCTGCGCCTCCGGTTAAACCACACCCGACACATGCACATCTGTCCCGCTCTTCCAAGCCTTGCGCCGTGTTATGCAGGGGGGCACATCGCTTCGCCGCTGCCCTCATGTCTTAGATTGAAAGAAACGTTATTCCCGGATTTCCGCTCTCGGACGGCCTTCGAAAACGGGTCAGGCGTGTGGATTTCGGGTACGGCTTGAGCGCAGGCGCAGCCGCGCCGCCTTGAGCTTCAAATCGTACATGGAAGGGGTGCAGACGGCCGGCTATCCCAAACCGTGTCACAAAAAAAGCAACAAGGACAGGGCCATGACCACCATCCCGGCAATCAGTCCGTAGATAGCGAGGTGGTGTTCACCGAACTCCTCGGCAGCCGGGAGCAACTCATCCAGGGAGATAAAGACCATGATCCCGCCCACACCCGCGAACAGGACGCCGAAGAGGGTGGGCGTGAAGAACGGCATCAGGATGAGGTAGCCTATGAGCGCGCCCACCGGCTCGGACAGGCCGGACAGGAAGGAGTAGAAAAAGGCCTTCTTGCGGTCCCCGGTGGCGTAGAAGAGCGGGATGGACACGGCAATGCCTTCCGGGATGTTGTGGATGGCGATGGCCACGGCAATGGCCGTGCCCAGGGCCGGGTCGGTCAGGGCCGCGGTAAAGGTGGCCAGCCCCTCGGGGAAATTGTGGATGGCGATGGCAATGGCCGCAAACACGCCGGTACGCCTCAATTTGTCAAAATTGTGGGCCTCGTTCTTGGGCAGGTTTTCCTTGCCTTCATCCATCTCTTCAATGGAATGCATCTCGTGCGGATTTTCATAGCTGGGCACGAACTTGTCGATGACGGCGATGAACGCGATGCCGCCGAAGAAGGAAAGCGCGGTCACCCAGGCGGCGGAAAACTCGCCCAGTTCAATGGTCAGGGCATCCCTGGCCTTGACCAGAATCTCCACAAAGGAAACATAGATCATGACCCCTGCGGAAAACCCCAGGGCAAGGGACAGGAATTTGGTATTGGTCCGGCGGGCGAAAAATGCGATTGCCGAGCCGATGCCGGTGGAAAGTCCGGCGAACAGTGTCAGCCCGAAGGCGTAGAGTACGGTTTGGGAATCCATGGCCGGTATATACGCTACCTAACTAACCATTGTCACCTGCTTTGATTCGGGGTAACCATCTCCGAAAGCATGTGAACCCGAATACGGGCTACTCTTATTCACAACAAACCAGCCGAAAAACCTCACTTGAAACAAACCGCAACCGATACGATGACAACGACCGCCCTGACGCGATCATTTGCGACGGCCCTGGCCCTGTGTGCCCTTCTGCTTCTCATCACCCCGGCCCTGGCCGGACAGCGGCTCACCGTAGGAGTCGAGTGCCTGGACTACCCCCCCTACGGTTCCATCCAGAACGGTGAATACAGGGGCTATGCCCGGGATCTTCTCGACGCATTCGCCATCGAGTACGGCTACGACTTGGTCTACGACCCCCTGCCCGTTAAACGGCTGTACCAGGATTTCCTGGTCACCCGCATCCTGGACCTGAAATTCCCGGACTCCAAAGACTGGCACCCCGGCAAGCGCAAGGGGCTCGCCATAACCTACTCCGATCCCGTGTGCGAATACACCGACGGCATCCATGTCAAGCCCGAGAATCTGGGAAGGGGCGTCAAGGGCATCCGGGTTCTGGGCATCATTGCCGGATTCAAGCCCTGGCTGCTCAAACCCATCATGAATCCCAAAGACCTGACCGTCTCGGAGAACGCGTCCATTTCAGGACTGCTGGGCAAGGCGCTGATCGACCGGGTGGACGCCGTCTACGCCAACGAGGAGGCGGTCCGCCACCTGCTCGCGGCGATGGGACTCAAGGGGCGTCTGGTCATGGACCCTGCCCTGCCCCACAAGACCGACGTCTACCACCTGTCGACCATAAACCGCCCCGAGGTGCTCCGGGAATTCAACGAATTCATGAAAACCCACCGCGAACTGGTGGATTCCATCAAGAAGAAACACGGCCTGATGCAATAGCCGTCAGGGTCAGGTGTCGCGGTTCTCAGCCTTGAGCTGGCCGCAGGCCGCCTCGATGTCCGCGCCCATGGAGCGGCGGATGAAAGCGGTCAGGCCATGAGCCCACAACCGCTTCTCGAACGCCTCCACCTTGTCGCGATCCGGTGCGCCGTAGGGCATGCCCTCGGTGGCGTTGTAGGCGATGAGGTTGATCTTGCCCTTTTTGCGGTCGATGAGTCGGGCCAACTGATCCGCATGTTCAAGGGAATCGTTCACGTCCTTCAGGAGCAGATACTCGAAGGTGATCCGCTCACGCGGACGCATGGGATAGGCTCGAAGCGCCGCCATGAGGTCGTCCAGATGGACCTTGGCCGCCTTGGGCATGATTTGCGCACGCAGTTCCTGGGTGGGCGCGTGCAGGGAGATGGCGGGCAGGGCTATTTCCAGATCGCCCAGAATCTTGAGCTTGTCCGGGAAGCCCACCGTGGAAACCATGGACCGCCGCCAGGAGAGCGAAAGGCCGCGTTCGCACGGCAGGTCGGTCAATACCTTGATCAGATTATCCAGGTTGAGCAGCGGCTCGCCCATGCCCATGAACACGAGATTCTTGAGCGGGTTCATGCCCCGGTCTTCCAGGTACTGGCGGCCCACCAGGATCTGCCCCATGATCTCGCCGTAGGAAAGATTGCGTTCGAAGCCGAGCTTGCCGGTATTGCAGAACGTGCAGGCCATGGCGCAGCCCACCTGGGTGGACAGGCACTGGGAGTAGCGGTCGTTCATGGGAATGAGCACGGTCTCGATGAGCTTGCCGTCGCCCAGCCGCAGCAGGAACTTGATGGTCCCGTCCTTGCTTGTGGCCACCTTGGCGATCTCGGGCCAGACAATACAGGCCATGGACGCCACCTTGTCCCGAAGCGGCTTGGACAGGTTGGTCATGGCTTCCACGTCGCGGACGCGCTTTTGCCACAGCCACTGCCAGATCTGCTCGGTCCGGAAACGGGGTTCCTTGAGGTCCTCGGCCACAAAGGCTTCGAGATCGTTTTTTGTCAGCTCGATGAGGTTTTGCATGCGTGTCCCTTGTAGGTCATTGGCAAGGCGTGTCAAGGGCGAATTGACCAACACGGCACAGGGGGCATGTGCAAAAAAAGTACAACTTGTCATAAGCATTTCCGCAATGTATGGGACGCGCAGGATTACCCTGGATCATAAAACCAAAGGATCGCCAACATGAAAACTTATCCCAAATTTACCCGTTTTGTATGTCTGTTCATGGTTTTTTCCCTGTTCCTCCTGAATGTTTCCGTCTCGGTCGCCCAAGCGAAGATGATCTCCACGGAAGCCTCCATGGCCGTGAGCCGGAGTGCCGAAAACCGCGCCCTGATCAAAACGCACCTGCAGCGGGCCGAAGTCCGGCAGGTCCTGGCCGACCAGGGCGTTGACGTTGCCGAAGTGGAAAAGCGTGTTGACGCCCTGTCCGATGCCGAAGTAGCGCAGATCGCGGACCAGGTGGCGGACATGCCCGCTGGCAGCGGCGCATTCGGCGTGATCATCGGAGCTGCACTTTTTGTCTTTGTGGTGCTGCTGGTCACGGACATTGCCGGATGGACGGACGTCTATCCGTTCGTGACAAGGTATCAGCCCCATGCACGGAATTAAAAGGAGCGGCGGCCGGACAGCGGCCGCCGTTCTCCTCCTGTTGCTCCTTGCCACGGGTTCGGGCTGCAGCCTGTACGGGGGCGTGATGCCCCCGCCCCCGGCAGGGAATCCGCAATTCGTGGTCGAGGATGTCCCTTTCTATCCTCAGGAAGAGTATCAGTGCGGCCCTGCGGCCTTGGCCATGGCCCTCACCTGGAGCGGCCTGCCCATGCAACCCGGTGCGCTGGTGGACGAAGTCTACACCCCTGCACGCAAAGGGAGCCTGCAACCGGACATGATCACTGCTGCCCGGCGTCATGGCCGCATAGCCTATCCCATCACGGGTGCGGAACAGCTCATTGCCGAAGTGGCCGGAGGCAATCCGGTGATCGTCCTGCAAAACCTGGGGTTATCCTGGTATCCGGTGTGGCACTATGCGATGGTCATCGGGTACGACCAACCCGCCGGACAGGTCTTCCTCCGGTCCGGGGTCACCGAAACCAAGGTCTCGCCGTATCGCGTCTTTGAAAACACCTGGGGGTCGAGCGACTTCTGGGGGCTTTTGGTGCTGCCGCCGTCACGGATGCCGGTGACGGTCAAGGAAAAGGCGTGGCTCGAAGCCTCCGTGGGGCTTGAACGCGCACAGGTCCCGGAGTCGGCGGCTCCGGCCTATGCCGCCGCCGTGGAAAGATGGCCGGAAAACTATGACGCCTGGATCGGGTTGGGCAATGCCAGGTATGCCCTGGGCAGCAGACCCGATGCGGCTGCCGCGTTTCAACGCGCCACAATGCTTCGTCCCGACAACGGCATAGCCTTCAACAATCTGGCCCAGGTCCTGGCGGAGATGGGGCAACGCGAAAAAGCTCTGGCAGCAGCCAAAAAGGCCGTGGCCTGCGGCGGGCCGCATCTGGACGCGTTCCGAAAAACACTCTCTGAAATCAAGTAGCCGGACAAGCCCGCGAAGCCTTCAAAACTGCCTAGCTCCCCTCATGACGTGCGCGAATCAGCACGGCAAGGCCTGCGACGGTCACCCCTGTCAGACACAACACCCTTGCCGCCACCATCCTGACGAACGAACTTACGCCCGGAGTGGTGGTCATGAACGCGGCATAAACATTGCCCCCCTTTCAACCGAATGGGGGGGGCAAAGGGGGATGTCCCCATCCAGAGACAAGCGGTGTTCTTTCCATCTGCGCCGGGGTTCTCCGGTGTCCCTGTTTGCCGCAATACGGGTAAATGCGTCCGTGTTCAACAGTGAATTCATATGTGTTTCCTTATGTTGCGGGCCGGAGGCATGCTGCCTCCGGCCCGGTGGTAGAGTCGAAAGCCGATCAGATACGACTTCCGGGCATGTAGTCTCCGGGATAGAGCAACTCGAAGCCCTGGTTGACCTTTTTCACGAACGTGTCGTCGCGCTTGGTCGGGTCCTTGTAGCGCGGGTCCTGCATCATCTCGCGCAGCCGCTCGATGGTCAGGTCCTCGCCCCACCCCCTGGCCGAACCGCGCAGGCCGCCTTCGAGAACCAGGGGCGCGATCTTGGCGAAGGCGCTGATGACTGCGGCCCGATTGCCTGCCCCGGTCTTGTCCAGGGCGACCAGCAGATCCTCGCCGCCAAGGGCCTCGGCGGCGCGCAGGGCGGAGTCGAGCAGGGCCGGGGTGTCGCCGCGATGCACGGAACGCAAGGATTCCAGCTCGGATTCGCACAGTTTGGACGCCTCGGATTCCAGGCCGTGATGGGCGTCCAGAACCATGGGCATGAACCACTCGTACAGGCCGGACACCTGCTTCGGGTTCAGACCCAGCTCGTGCGCCTTCTGCCTGAGGCCGTCGATCAATTCCTCCCGGACCTCGAACCCGTCGGGCAGGTCCATGCCCGGCAGTTCATAGCCGTCCGGCCCCTCGGGCCTGCCAAGGGCGGCATGGAAGGCGGCCAACGCCTCGGGACCGTCCTCATCGCCCGGCAGGCGGATGTATCCGTCGGGGCTCTTGCCGAGCATGCGCTGGGCGTGGACCAGGGCCTTCACGGCCTCGTCCTTGGTGGCGTACTTTTCCAGCGACGGATGGTCGCGCAGGGGAATCTCGGTCTCGACGCCGTTTTCATCCATCTGCCTGACGGTCCAGTCCTCGGGCAGGGTCATCTGCCATTTCTTGTTGGTATCGCTGATCATCGGTTGTTCTCCTTTTCGATGAAGTTGTCTTCGGTAAGCATGTGTTTCATGTGCAGGACCAATGACCTGCGGCCTTCGTTGAACTCGGTGCGGCCCGCGTCCGTGGAAAAGGTGGACCTCATGAAGCAGCCGCGTTTTTCCAGATCGTCCATGACGGTGTGCCCGTCGGCGGAATCAAAGAGCCGCTTGTAGGCCCGGTGCAGTTCGAATGGACTTGTTTCAGGCATGGGGCTCCTCCCTGTCTGATTGTTCGGGTTTGATTGTTTCCTGCGAGGAGGGTTCGAGCGTGTCGAGCGCCGCTCCGGCAAGGGTGCCGGAGAGCATGGCCCACAGCTCGGTCAGCACGTTGGGCCGATCCGTGTAGGCCTCGGACAGGGTCTTGGCGATGGCCGCCATGTTGGCCACCGTGGATGCGGTCTGCGCACTGCCCGCTGCCTGTTGTCTCTGGTCCCGGGACTCGGACACCATATCCTCGGCCTTGAGATAGTCGGACGGGATGTGAAACAGCTCGGCCACATGCCGGGCCATGCGGTCGGTGTCGAAGTTGTCCATGATGCCGAAGGCGTCCTGCGCGCCCACCAGGGGCGAGAGGTACTCCATGACCTGGGCCAGCCCCTGGGCCTCGTACTGCTTCTGGGCGCGGGCCACGGGCGAGGTGTAGCGCACCTCCAGGTCTTCGGGATTCAACCCTTCGGGGAAAGTGGGCAATTCGCCCATGCGCAGCATGATGCGGAAGACCCGCTTGATGAGCGGACTCAGGAATTCGGTCTGGAGTCTGCCCAGGACCGGGCCGAGCACGCGCATCTTCTCGGATTGGCGGATGACCGCCTCGGTGGCCGTGACCGCCGGGCCTTCCTGGGAGAGCTGATCACCCAGAAAGATGCGCCGGATGGACTCGCGACGCTGGGTCATCATGTCCTCGGTGGCACGCAGATCAACGTTCACGGGCAGGGGTTCGATGCGGTCCGAAGAGCCGGCCCGGTAGTACGACAGCCCGCCCGGACCGGAACGCACCGGACCGAGAAAACCGTCGTCCGGCACCATGAGCGGCGGGTCCGACATCTTTTCTGCGGCCATGAGCGCGGTGCGGGCCATGGCGTTGAGCACGCGGGTGTCGGACAGGGCGGTCTGGCCCGGTCCCCGCCCGTATATCTCGCCTGCGGCCTTGGCCCAGCGCGGGACCATGTACGGCATTTCCAGGTAGCCGCTCTCCTCCACTATGTGGCTGTTCCTGATCTCCAAGTACACGCTGGCATACGGGAAGTTGATCACGCCCAGACCGCGCGGGTCCCGGTCGGTGCGAGGGAAGACCGCATGCAGGATCTCCACCTTTTCCTCGGGCCGGTCCTCGGCCATGCGCCTGATCTCGTCCGAACAGGCCCCGCCCCATTCCAGGGCGGCCTGACGGGCCGGGATCTCGTACTTGCGGTACACGGTGTCCACCTGACCGCGCACGGATTCGGCCACATACACCTCGCCCAGGGGACGGGTGGTGAAGCGGACCACGGTCTGGTTGTCGGACTCCACATACATGACCGCCGTGCCGAGCAGGGCCACATCCAGATACAGTTCGTGGACATGGGCCTGGAAGCCGGTGTCTTCGGAATTGAAGACCGCCACCATGCGTTCGCGGGCCGCCTGCAGGAAGTCGCGCACGGCCGTGGCGTCTCCGAGCCGGCGGTCCTTCACCGAGATGTCGAACCACGGCAAGGCCGAATTGGTCAGCAATCCGCCCAGGGACGAGGCCAACAACTCCAGCGCATGCATGGGCGTGGAATCGAAGATGCGCTCGTCCCCGGTACGACCACGCATGGTCATGCCCGGTCCGGGCGCTGTGAAGCTGTTCTTGCGGGGCAGCATGTACTCCGTCAGCTCCTGCCACGAACCGACCCACGGCTGACGCGTTTCCTCCAGCCCCTTGAACCGGGTGAGCAGGGAGCGGGCAAGTTCTGTCCTGTCCATCTTACTCTCCCAGCTTTCGTTTCAAGGCCATAGAGCTGACCTCGGGGCCGTCCACCAATGAGGCCGCACTCCCGGAGAGTGTGCCTTCCTGACGGCTTTTTTCCTCCAGCTTGCGTGACTCCAGAACCTTTTCCCTGTCCCGACGGCGTTCCTCGGCCTCCTCCCGGAGCTTTTCCTCCGCTCGGGCCTTGCGCTCTTCTTCCAGGGCGTCGGACCTGTCCGGTTTCGATTTCCCCATTGCCGAACTCAGCACGGAGCCGAAAACGGTTGTAATTAACGATGCGCTTCCTCCCATAGTCAAAATCCTCCTGTTAAAGTGTTTGGCAGGAGTGTAGACCCGGTTTTTTACAAACCCCGGAGATGTCGGCGAATGTATAGAAAAAGCAGCCGAGAGGTATAAAAAATCAACTTGACAGGGGTACGGTGAAAGCATTGCCCGGCAGGGGTACGGACGGAAAATCGGACATAAAAAAACCGCCCTGCCCGGCCAAAGCCGGACAGGGCGGTTCATCGCCTGTCTTTTGTTATTGCATGGCCCTTTGGGCAGCGGTCTTCTGACCGGAAACCACGACCATGTTCCGGCCGTTGTTCTTGGCCTGGTACAAGGCCTTGTCCGCCTTGACGATGAGTTCGTCATCGGAGGTCAGCGAACCTCCTTCCACGGTGGCCACGCCGATGGACGCGGTAACGGCAAACTTCTGTCCGTCAAAATCGAAACTGCATTCCTCCACGACCGTGCGGACCCTTTCAGCCAGCTTCCAGGCCGCCTCCTCGGTGGTGTGCGGGAGGAGCACGACAAACTCTTCGCCGCCGTAGCGGGCGGGCAGGTCCGTGGTGCGGAACGTGTTGGTCAGGATGTCGCCGACCTTGCGCAGCACCATGTCCCCGGCCTTGTGGCCGTATGTGTCGTTCACGGACTTGAAGTGATCAAGATCCAGCATGAGCAGGGAAAGGTCATGGCGGTAGCGGCGGCGGCGCTTGATCTCGTAGACCAGCCGCTCATCAAAGGAGTGACGGTTGTAGATACGGGTCAGGGCATCGCGATCGGCGCGCAGCTTGACCTCCTTGAAGGCCTGGGCATTGCGCAGGGCCAACCCGATGTGGTTGACCGCAGAGCGGAAGGTTTCCACCTGATCCTTGCCCAACCGATAGCCGGATTCGCAAAGCAGGACCAGACAGCCGAAAGTCTCGGCACCGGCCGTAAGCGGCATGGTCACCAGCTTGCCCTTGTCGGGCGTCAGGGAATATTCCGGCCTGCGCACGGAATCCGTGTACTCGACCTGAAATCCGCCGAACGGACCGGAACCCATGGAACTGGCAGAGACCATGACATGCTCGATCCAGGCGGATTCGGTTTCCGGGGTCATCTTGCCGTTGAGAAATATTTCCACATCGCCGGACTCGCTCTGGAGACTCCAGAATGCCGCATGCAGCATCTTGATGGGAAGCACCAGGCCGAGCGTGCTCTTGGCATTGGCCAGGATGGTGGACGCATCCAGGCTTTCGGTGGCCGACGCCAGCACCTTGTTCAAGAACAGGAGTTGATCGCTCTTGCGGGCCAGCAGTTCGCGCTCGAGCATGATCTCCTCGGTCATCCGGTAGATGTCCGAATACATGCTCGTCAGTTCCTTGGCCCTGAACAGGACGTCCTGGATCTTGGGCTTGGTGAGCGGCGTATGCACCACGGTCAGGAAACCTTCGGCAAGAACCCGGTCCATTTCAAGGGGCATATCGTCCTTGTCCTGGATCAGGATGCGCTGGGTATCGTCCTGATTGCGGTATTCTTCCTTCCGGTACTCTGGAAAGTCCTTCCATACCGACCAGGGAATCCAGGCGGCTGAAGGCTTCTCGTCCTGCTCCAGTTCCTTGGTCACAGGCAATGCACCGGCAGGAAAATTCCGAATGTGAAAACCGGGCCCCACACCCTCTTCTATCTGCTGCCTGAGCGCATCGTCCAACCCGAGCCCCCACATGAGCTCAGGCCGCCTGCCCCGCTTGATGGTCTGTCTTGGCATGTCTCCACCATACTCCTTAAGCGTCAAATCATTGACGGGCTTCACGCCCGCACAGGGAGTTGAGCAAAAACAGGGCCAAAGGATCTTCCTGCGATGAAAACCCCGCGAACACGGCCGTTACCACCGTCTATTCGTTTGATATTCAATATGAAAAAAAATGAGCTGTGACGCACGCCGGTTCCGGGGTAGGCAAAGACTGCCGGTCTTGGCCCGGCTGCCCATTGACAAAACCTCAAAGAAACGTTTGGACCTAAGTATGCCGAAAAAACAACGCATATGGGGAACCCTGGACCCCTTTTTCGAAGGCGGCCCGATTCTGGGGCGCACCGTGGCGAATGTAAGGTTCCTGGACTCCCTGCTTCAAGCGGACCCCTTCAGCGAATATCATTTCTTTCTTCCCGGAAACAGTGCGCTCGCCCCATTGCAACGCCATCTGGAAAAGACCGCTTTGGCAATGCTTGAGGCGGGACGGATCAAACTCATGCAGCGCGCGGAGTTGCCCCGGATGCTGGCCGCCGGCAGCTACCATTGCTTCCACCTGTCCGACTGCATCACCAGCCAGCCCTACCTGGCCCGCATGCGCAACCGCTACAGCGAACGGATCTTTCCGGTCACCGGCCTCATCCATTCCCTGAGCTATGCCAATTACCCCCAGGCCTTTCTGCAACACCTGTGGCCTGGAACCACCCGTAGGGACGCCATTGTCTGCACCTCCACAGCAGGCAGGCAGGTTGTGGACACCTACTTCCGTCTCCTGCGCAACGGGTTTGCCCTGTCTGAGGAGACGCACCCGGCGCCAGGGCTGGCGCACATCCCCCTGGCCGTGGACACGGAAGCCTATGGCCCCGGCGAGCCGAATCAGGGCCCCCTGGTCCGCGTGCTGGTCTTCGGACGGATATCCCACCATTCAAAAATGGACCTGGTGCCTCTGATCCGCGCACTGCACCGGCTGGTGCAGGACGGCATGGACCCCGGCGGCGTGGAACTGGTCCTGGCGGGCTGGAGCGACAAGGACAACCACACCCTGGACACGCTGACCAACCTGGCGGCCAATATCGGCATCTCCCTGAGCATCCACCTGCGCCCGAACGAAGCCAACAAGCTGCTGCTGTTCCAGTCTGCGGACATTTTCGTGTCCATTGCCGACAACCCGCAGGAGACCTTCGGCATCACCCTGGTCGAGGCCGGAGCCTTCGGCCTGCCCGTGGTGGCATCGGACTACGACGGCTACCGGGATATCGTGGAGGACGGCGTGACCGGGCTTCTGGTGCCGACAACAGGACCGGCTACCACCCCCGAAGTGGACCTCATGGCTCCCCTGAATTTTGACAGCCACTATCACCTGCAACTTGCGCAGACCACTGCCGTGGACATCCCGCTCCTGACCGAGGCTCTCGGGCGACTGATCCACTCCCCGACCCTGCGACAGGCCATGGGTGCCGCCGCACGCAATCGGGTGCTTGAACGGTTTTCCTGGCCCAAGGTCATCGACCAGTACGTCTCCCTGTGGGACGCCCTGTGGAAAGAACCGGCAACGGCCGAACCACTGCGGGACCTCCCCCACCCCCTGGCTCCTGAATTCGGGGCACTGTTCAGCCACTACGCCAGCCAAACCCTGACCGGATCGACCGTGCTCAAGATCGGTCGAACAGGCGAGGCGTTTTACCGGGACAGGGATTACCCCAACATCTATACCGGCCTTCATGGGACCATCGACCCGGACGTCATCAAAAAACTTGCTTTTTTTGCCCGTAATCCGGTTGACACCAACACCCTGATAAGCAAGATTTCCGAAATCGCGTCCTTAAATACTCCAAAAATAGAAAATCATATCCTTTGGGCTCTCAAACAGGATATCTTACAAAAAGTGGAATAGTCCCCATGCACAAGAGTCCTTGGAGGCATTGCAATGAAAGTTCTTAGAGCAGCACGCATGGAACGATGCATAGGCTGCCACTCATGCTCACTGGCCTGCGCAAGACAGGTCCACAAATTTCTCTCCTGGAACAAGGCGGGCATTCGCATCTCGTCGGCGGGCGGCCTGTCCACCGGCTTCGAGGCACGAGTCTGTCTGGCCTGCTCACCGGCCCCCTGCGCCGAAGCATGTCCCACCGGCTCGCTCATCCAGCGGCGCGACGGCGGCGTCATCCAGAAAAAGAAGCTGTGCATCCGCTGTGGCAAATGTGCTGAAGCCTGCCCGGTGGACGCCATCTTTCTGGACCACCTGGTAAACCCGTATGTATGCATCCACTGCGGACAATGTGTGCCGTTCTGTCCGCACGACTGCCTTGAACTGGTGGATCTCCCCAAGCGGGAGCAGACCGAAGGAGGGAGCGATGATTAGAGACTTCTTCCGCGTCATGGAGGTCAACCTGACCACAGGCAAGACCAACATCATCGAGCTTCCCGGACGGGGTGAATACCTCGGCGGCGCAGGCCTTGCGGCCCGGCTGTTCGAAAAATTCGGCTTCATTGACCGCGATTGGGACGACCCGGAACAACCCGTCATCTTCGCCATCGGCCCCTTGACCGGCTACTTCCCGCTCATGAGCAAGACCTGCTGCGCATTCCGGTCCCCCTACCACAACCAGTACACCGAGAGTTACGCTGGCGGTAAATCCGCCCTGTCCCTGCGGTTTGCCAACCTGGACGCCCTGGTGGTGACCGGAAAGGCAAAACGGCTGACGGCCCTGTGCGTCGGTTCCCGGCGGGTGGAGACCCGCGATGTGGAATACATGCGCGGATTCGATGCCATACACACCGGTCGCGTGCTCAGAAAGATATTCCCCGGCTCGGGCCGCCGATCCATCCTGCGCATCGGTCCTGCGGGCGAGAATCTGTCGGCATACGCCTGCATCAACGTGGATACCTTCCGCCATTTCGGACGATTGGGCGGCGGTACGGCCATGGGCATCAAGAACCTGAAGGCCATCTGCATCCTGGGTGACCGGGGCTTTGATCTGCCAGAGGGCAAGGCCTATCCAAAACTCTACAAACACATCTTCGAACAACTCACCACCACCGAAATGATGGCCAAATATCACGGCCTGGGAACGGCGGTGAACATCAACCCGCTCAATGAATTGAAAAGCCTGCCGTGGAAGAACCTGCAACAGACCTCCAGCCCGAATGCCGGGGGTATTTCCGGCGAGACCTTTGCAGACGACACCCTGCTGCGGAACGCGGCCTGTGCGGGGTGTCCTGTGGGTTGCATCCATGTCGGCTTTGTCCGCGAACAGTTCCAGACCAACAATCAGTATCTCTATCGCCAGGTCGGGTACGACTACGAACCCATCTTTTCCTGCGGAGGCATGCTGGAGGTCACGGATGCCCCTCAGGTCCTGCGCATCCTGGACGTCATCGAAAAGGAAGGGCTGGACTGCATGTCCACAGGCGTGGCCCTGGCCTGGGCCACCGAGGCCCTGGAAAAGGGCGTCATCAGTGAAAAGGAGACCGAGGTCAAACTGACCTGGGGCGATGCCGAGACGTATATGCAGGCCGTGGAACGCCTGGGACGGCCCACCAATGACTTCTACAAACTGCTGGCCCAGGGTACCCTGAAGTGCGCAGAACACTACGGCGGTGCGGATTTCGCCTGCGTACTCGGCCAGGAAATGGCCGGCTATGCCACGGGAGAAGTTTTCTTCGTCTCCGAGGGACTCGGTTTCCGGCACTCCCATCTGGATTCAGGAGGTTATGCCTACGACCAGAAGCACGAAGACAAGGATGTAACCAAGGCCTTGGATTTCCTTGTCAACGACGAACGCGAGCGGATCGTGCTCAACTGCATGGTAGGCTGCCTGTTCTCTCGCGGCGTGTACAAGGACGACCTTTTGGCTGAAGCGTTGGAGTCAGTGGGCTACGGCGTCCACAATGAATCCGTCGCCGACATCGGACATCGGGTACAAAAACTGCGCTGGCGGCTGCGGCTCCGGATGGGCTACCGCCCCGACCAGGCAAAGATCCCCAAACGGTACTCGGAGATCACCACCTGGAAGGGACCTCTTGATACGGAATACATGGAAGCGCTGCGCACAGGTTATGCAGCGCGCATCCTGGAAATGGGTGCCCCGCTTGAGGAAGACGACTAAAAAAAAGGTTGTCCAGAAAAAAAGAGGTTGCAAACCGCCCGCCATTTGGGTAAACCCCACTTCTCGACCGGTTGCTCGGGTAGCTCAGTCGGTAGAGCAGGGGACTGAAAATCCCCGTGTCGGCGGTTCAATTCCGTCCCCGAGCACCACTTGGAAATAAAGGCTTTCATCGGAAACGATGAAGGCCTTTTTTCGTGGGCGGGTAAACATAGGGTAAACTCTCGTCGATTTTCCTCCCGCCTTAACGGCTTGCTGCCGTGCGGCGTAACTCTCATCTACTCACAAAACAGCGATCCTCGCAACCGCTTCGATTCCCTCTAGTTGATCGTCGCGCCATTCGCTTTCACCCTGCACAACATGCAGGACAGTCGTTTACCCTAAAAAAAAAGACAAAACGCCCAAAATCGTCCATAGATCGTCCGAAGTCTGCCAGCCTCTCTTTGTGCACCTAGGGAAGCCACGGCCCATGCGCTTTTCCTCAAAAAACGCAGGGCACACAAAATCGTCCGACTTCTGTAGGACTTCTGCCTCTTCGCGGTGGCTGTGCCTAGCCCCCTTGAGTACCCTCCATCCGCGAAAACGACCCTCTCAAAATTTTTCCTCGACAGGGCATCTATCGCCGTACTGGAAAAATCCCGGAGGGGGAGTCTGGCGTGGTACAGCAGCTCGACTTGAGGCACTTTGTGAAAAGGCGATACCAAAATTCAGAGACGCCAGCGAACATCGAACTACACAGATGGAAGCAACTACCGATAGCTGGGTATGCTCCGTGTAGTCGTCTCTTCTTTGTGGTCTGCCTCCACCGTCTCGGCCTGCGGCCTCGTCTCTCTCGTCATCCCACCCGCGCTGCGCGCGCTGGGTCTCCTTTGTTTCCTTGTCCGGAAGATGAGAGCCGAAGGCTTCCACGGAGCGAAGCTGAGTTGTCCCGTCAGGGACGCCAACCACATGCCTCCTCCTTGCAACATCTGGCAACACATGAATCAGACCCAGCGAACTGATGTGCTTCTATGTTACGCCCAGAGGGTGGTTACTCTTTATGCTTTTTCTCAACATATCGAAATAACGAATAAATCATGCAGAAGAATGTCGCGCAGAATACGACTCTGAGTGTTTAACAGGATTCTGTGCGACAAAATGGATGCTTACTGTGCGACAAATGGCGGACAGGAACTCGATCAGAATCCCAGCTTCTGCAACGCCGTTCTGATCTCATCCCGACGTGAAGTCATGTTGAGGAATGGCCGGACCATGGCGTTGTTGCCCGCGTAGGGCGCGAGAACGCCAATCACATACAGGTTGGGTTCGTTGCGGGCCGTCTTGAGCGGGATCAATATCCCGGCATCGACCATGTGCTTGATTTCTCGCTCGACCGTCCTCGAGGATTTGCCGATCTGGGTGGCGATTACATCCTTGTTGGGCTGGACCACTGCATCTCCGACATTCTTGTCGCCGTACCCCTTGGAGTAGTATGGCCTGCCGCCAGCATCCTTGATGATCTGCTTGATCTTCTGGTCGTTTCGCGGCTTCAGTTCATCATTCTCCAGTATCGACCGGAACACGTCCTCGAAGTTGGGGGACAGCTTGATGGTGTGATCGTTGAAAGGCCACATGCTCCGAGGGTCGGTCTTGACCTGCAGGCCGAACTCTTGCTCGATGAGAGCCTTCACTTCGTCCAAGGAGTAACCGAGCTTTCTCAAATCAGTTTTGGTCAAATACGGCTCCGGTCCCGTTGTTTTAAGCTGTCCCCGGGCAGCATTCCGCACAACCTCAAGGAGCTCCTCGACCAAGTCCTTTTCCCATTTCAGCTTCGTATTTGATGCCATCGTGCCCTCTTTATTTGTTCCAGTTCCTGATTGGTATCACCTTAACTTGTATGTCGACGACTGCTGCTACCACTGTTGCCATTTGCGTTCAACCAGCATCCTCGCGCGCGTTTCAGCTCAATGGCAACACCTTGATTGTCATGGCGATCCGGGATAACAACTGAGCAGATTTTCAATCGTCTTTCCGCATCGTTAAACAACACGGGCTTTCACATGACCAACTTCTCCGCCACTGCCGCCAGCATCTGGGCCGTTGCCGACCTCCTTCGGGGCGACTTCAAGCAGTCCCAGTATGGCCTTGTCATCCTCCCGTTCACGCTTCTTCGTCGTCTCGAATACGTGTTGGAACCGACCAAAGAGTCCTTCTTCATCTCAGCAGCTTTAACCGACAAAAACGATATGTGGGAGGAGTTTATCTGATGAAAAGAAACATGGATCTTGTACGGAGCCTGCTTTTTGAACTTGAAGAGCATCCTGATGGCTATTCCCCGGACAACATTGAGGTGGATGGTTACTCAGAAGAAGAGGTTGGCTATCATTTTCTCTTGATGGTCGAAGCCGGGTTGATTGAGGGAGAGGAGATTTCCGATTTGGGGTCATCAAGCCCCTCAGCCATGCCTATCCGCCTGACGTGGTACGGTCATGACTTCCTCGACGCCTCTCGCGACAGCAAACGCTGGAAGAAGGCCCAAGGCATATTCGCCAAACTGGGCGGGGTGACCATGGATGTTGCTGTGAAGATATTGACAGACCTAATGTCGCAGCAGGTCGCGAACTTGATGAAATGACACGAACCGATCCTCTGTATTCGAACGAAAACTGAACCAACCAAACTCATATCGAAGCTGAAGCGAGGAACTGTAAATGAAGGTGTTTGAGAACGTGAAACGGTATGTTGTGCTGGCCTGCGCGGTTATCGCCCTCTTGCTGTGTGTCGGCTGTGCCGGAAAGCTCAAGAACCCGGTTGTGGAGCTTGAGGGGGCTCCAACAGGGAACTGCGCGTTCTATTCGCAGATGAAGAATGAGAAGACGCTGCTCAAGGATCAAAGAGTCTATGGGGTAACGATATCCAGCGACGGCCGCCACATGGCAATCCACCAACTTTTCAAGACGGACATGATCATCAACCCGGAAAACGGCTGGCAACTGGCCCTTGACAAGGGAACCACCTTCCAAGCCTTTTCCCCGGACGGCAAAGCTTTGCTTACCTCCACTGATGAGGTCATTCGGATCAGAGCACTCCAAACCGGGGAAACCATCCACGAATGGGGAAGCCTGGACTCGCCACGGCACGTCTCCTATTCCTCGGATGGCAAGATGCTGGCCTACTCCACGAAAACCTCTGTCCGGGTCATTAATGTCGAGGACGGGAAGTTGCTCTTTGAACGTCCCATGGAAGACTGCGTGGCTTTTTTTTCTCCAGACTGCCAGCGACTGGCTGTAGTAACCAAGAAGAATGTCGCGGGCAGACCGTTTGAGTATATAACCGGGACCATCTGGCTTCTGGATGCCACGGTGGGCCTGTTCGCTGATGACGAGTTGCACCTTTACGATCTCGCCAGCGGACAGACAATTGTTGACCAGACACTGGTCGATTCCGTTGCCGTGTCGACCCAGTTTTCTCATGATGGACGCTTTCTTGCCCTTGGAGCGCTCAAGGACTGGGAAACGGCAGGTTTTGGCGAGATTCGGCTGTATGATCCTGCGAGCGGCAAAACGATGTACTCATGGACTGCCCCCCAAGAGTTGCGTGGGATTGCCCTCTCCCCTGACGGAAATCTCTTGACCACCTACAGTGCGCTTCGAGGGGCAGATATGATGACTTATGACCTCGTCAATGGTCGAAAGGTGCAGCAGTTCACCTCTGAGGAAGCAGCCGGGATCATGGATGCAACCTATTCTCCTGACGGGAGGTATCTGGCCATGGCGATTCAAGCGTATCCGGTAGGAGGACAAGGGGCCATAGTGCTCTTTGATGTTGTCAATGGACGCGTTGCCTATTCGAACATCACCCAGAAGGCGATATACTCTGTCGACTTTTTCCCAGACGGAAATGTGTTGGCGGCATGCAGCGAGGAAGGGGTACGCCTCATCCCCTTAACCGAACTGCAATAACCCCGATGCCGCGCGGAAGCCTCAAACACGTCCTCGACCTGCTCGATTCCGGCAGGTTCGCTGTCGTAATGTCCAACATACTTGGAGAGCATGGGGTACACGTGGTTGAGGGCGATACGCAGCGACCGCAGGGGTACGCCGACAGCGAAGAGTGGACCGTACGTCGATTTTGCGCCGAGCACTGCAAGGATCGATTCGACTTCGCTCGATTCGACGCATGGTGGGTGCCGGACCGATACCGCAACCCGCAGTGGGACATCCTGTCCACCTGCACCATTGACGGCACTCCCGGCCTGCTCCTCGTGGAGGCCAAGGCCAACGATCAGGAACTCGACTGGAACGGCAAGCCGCTGTCACCCAAGGCCAGCGACCAGTCCAAGGAGAATCACCATATCATCGGGCAGTGTATCGAAGAAGCCAACTCAGCGCTGAATCAGATCCTCCCCGGCTTCTCCATCAGCCGAGACACTCACTACCAACTCTCTAACCGCATCGCCACGGCATGGAAGCTCGCCGATTGCGGTCTGCCCGTCGCTCTTCTCTATCTCGGTTTCACCGGCGACGCGGGCATGCGGACGCCTACCCGCCAGCCGCTGATCGACCGTGACCACTGGCTCCGCCTCATGGGTGCATACCTGCACGGCGTGATGCCGCAGCATTTCCCCTGCACAACCATCCATTTTGGCGGGAATGGTAACATGCGAATGCTGATCGAGTCGTTATCAGTGATTGAGACTTCGCCAAGATTGGCGAGATGTCCCCAGAATGAGCATTGAGTACTAATCGACGGTTGACTTTTCTTCAATCTCCCGCCGTACCCGCTGGACACTCTTGGTGCTGATGCCGAGCTTCTTGGCGATGGCGGCATGGCTCATCCCATCTGCCAGCATCCCGCTGATCTTGTCCTTGTTGAGAGTGGCCGGACGGCCTCGGTACTTGCCTTCGGACTTCGCCTTGGCGATCCCGGCCATCTGCCGCTCCCTGCGGAGGTTGGTCTCGAACTCGGCGAACACTCCCAGCATCTGCAAGAAGCACTTCCCCGCTGCCGTGCTGGTGTCGATCTTCTGATCGAGGATCACGAGACCAGCCCCTTTCGTCTCCAACTCCTCGACGATCTGAAGCAGGTCGAGGACGTTGCGGGCCAGTCGATCCAGTTTCCACACGACCAGCGAGTCGCCTTCACGGAGGGTCTGGATGATCATCTCTAGCCTCGGTCTGCCATCCCGACTCGTCGCGCTTGCCTGCTCTTCATGGATGAGGGCTTCCGGGTACTCCTTGCGGATGGCGGCGACCTGCATGGATGCGTCTTGGTCGGTAGTGCTGACTCGGGCGTAGGCGATGATCATGAGTGACTCCCTGTGTGGACATTTTATTCTAAGACGTTGCCACTCTACATGGACATAAATCCAGATGTCAACCCTCTTGTCCACGACATGTCTACTAGACACATGGGTATACCCATGCGGCCACACAGGAAATTCCGTTTTTGATCTCAGAACAGTCTTTCAAAGCTTTTATTTGTATAAGATGTGAAGTATGGAGGTTTCAAACCATATGGAGATTCCTATGTCCGAAGCAAAGAAGATGGTTGACCAAGCTAGAAAGGGCGAAAAACTCAGCAGTAAAGCAGGCTCGTTGATGGAGCTCATCAATAGTAGGCAGACTGACGAGTTGATTATAGCTTTTTGCGGAGCATTGGGAAGTGGGACATCCGTAGTCGCGAAAAGGTTTGAAGCCAATCTCGCGGGGAAAAAGTACGACACAAAATATATAAAGGTCAGCACACTGATCGTTGACTCTTTCCCTGAAGATAAAAGGATTGAGAATCTCGGCAGCATGGCTAAGGCCAAGAAAATCGAGACACTTCAGGACTTAGGGAATGAACTTCGAGATGAATACGGGACGGATGTTCTAGCTCAAAAAATCGTCAGCAGTATTGCCATCGATAGGCGAGAAGAGACCAAGGAATCCAAAGAGGAAAATAAACGCAACAGACGCCACGTAACATTCATCGATAGCTTGAAGCATCCTGCCGAGTACGAACTTTTGAAGGCAGTGTATGGCAACATGTTTTATATGGTAGGCGTGTTGTGTCCCGAGCAAATTAGGACAAATCGACTTGTAAATGAAGATGGGTTTGGCAAGGAAGATGCTGTAATTCTTACTCAGAGGGATAAGAATGAAGGCCTAAAGTATGGACAAAAGCTTGTAAAAACAATTCAACACGCAGATTTCTTCATCAGGAACGCTAAAGGAAACGCTGGCGCACTGGACAATCCTATTGATCGGTATCTGAACCTAATGCTCGGAAAGAGGGACATAACGCCTACACTGGATGAATACGCTATGAATGCTGCACATTCAGCTTCATTGCGATCAGGCTGTATGTCGAGGCAGGTGGGTGCAGCTATATTGAGCGCTGAGGGCGACTTGATTTCGACCGGGAGGAATGACGTCCCGAGGGGAGGAGGAGGTTTGTATGGACCCGAAGATGGTGAAGATGATTTCCGTTGTGTAATGAAAGCAAACGGCACGTGCCAAAGTAATGACAAAAAAAATGAGATAATTGGAGAGATTGAAGGGGTTTTTAAAAGCGAGTTGATGAAAGTTTGTAAAAAGGTGGATGGCCTTGTTGAGCTTTTAAAAAAAGAGAATATGGATGTCGATGGCATAGTCGAGATGCTTCGCAAAAAGGCTGCTGACATCCCGCAGCTTGAGGGACTCATAGAGTTTTCCAGAGCTGTCCATGCTGAAATGGATGCAATCACTACAGCAGCTCGGATGTCTACAGTCTCACTTAGAGGCGGGTCTTTATATTGTACTACTTTTCCATGCCACCACTGCGCTCGTCACATTGTATCTTCCGGGATTAGTAAGGTCTATTACATAGAGCCTTATGAAAAGAGTTTGGCCTTTGATCTGCATAGCGATTCGATAGAAATCGATGCTTCAGACAAACTACAAGATATTTCGAAGCTGCGTATCATTCCCTTTGAAGGCGTCGCCCCGAAACAATTTGTAAATATGTTCGAAATTGGGAACCGAAAGAAAAACGGCAAGAGAATCGATGTCGATCTTAGTGTGGCAAAACCTGTACTTCAGAAATTCTTATTTAACTCACTCGACTTTGAAAAAGTGGTGGCCACCTATCATGGGGAGCAAATGGCGGCAAAAAAATAAGCTTGATTTGGGTTAGTTTTTTCACTAGATTTTATATGTCCAAGGGACGTCTAGAAACTGTGGACAATTTAAGGGAGTTTAGAGGATGAGTCGCAAAACGCGGATAGTTGCTAAGCAGCTTGAGCTACCGTTTACGGATACTAGGGTAGAGCATGTTGAAGAAGCAAAGGTTGCAACTCATTCAAAGATTATTAGTTTTTGCACATATGTAAGTGAGCAATCAAAATCTGAACAAAAAGCCAAAAAGGAAAAAACTCTAAAAGAGCTAGCCGATGAGGCTTATGAGTTGTGTTTTTGACAACAGGCTCACAGAGATTATTTAAGCCACAGTATATACTGTGGCTTTTTTGTTTTTAATGGTTACGAAGCCGGAAGGGGATTAATCAATCTTGGTGGATACATTTGTGAAAACGAAACGCTCGTCAATTATGAGTTCGATTGTTTCGAAGGATACCAAACCAGAAATCCAAGTCCGCAAGCTCCTTCACGCCCTCGGCTACCGCTTCCGTCTGCATCGCAAAGACCTTCCCGGCACACCCGATATTGTCCTTCCCCGCAGGAAGTCGGTGATCTTCGTCCACGGCTGTTTCTGGCATCTGCATCCGGGATGCAAAAGAGCGACCATGCCCAAAACCAACGTCGAATTCTGGGAGAAAAAGCTAAAGGGTAATGTCTCCCGCGATGCCAAGGCCATTGAACAACTTCAAGACCTTGGGTACAGGTGTCTTGTGATCTGGGAATGCGAAACCAAGAACCTCGACGAACTGACGGACAGGCTGACGGCCTTCCTACCTCGATAAGGCAGCACTCATGGCAAGACGATCCTGCATCGGCAACCCCGAATCCCTACGCTCTGCATTGGTTGAGCTCTTGAATGATTTCGAGAACCATCTCAAGAGCAGCAGCCTCAGGCAACAGGTACGCGAACTCATCCCGGCCAATCATCTCCTTCGCGACCTCGGTAGTTCCCTTCTGCGCGACGAGACGGCAAAGGCGGCACGGGACCGCATACTCCGCTACCTGCTCAAGTATGTCGGCGTGGTCATCGACGGGGAGGAACTCATGGTCATCGGCGGCATCAGCGAATACGCCCGTCGCATCCGGGAACTCCGTGTCGAACACGGCTGGAAGGTCATCACCGGATACACGGTCAAGGACATGAAGGACGACGAGGAGAACGGCTTCGGGGAGGAACTCGACGCCATGAAGCCGGATGACTATCTGCTCCTCTCCGACGAACAGGACCGCGATGCAGCCTATCGCTGGAATGTGGCCAACGAGATTCGCAAGGAAAAGGACTTGTCCGTCCGAGACAAAATTCTCAAATTCTTCCGCAGCAACGTCGGCAAGGAAGTCTCCGGTGAGGAGCTTCGGTACGTAGCCGACAACAGAAGTGAGTGGGCACGACGAACCCGCGAGCTACGTACCGAATACGGCTGGCCCATCATGACCCAGAACACCGGCATGCCCGATCTCCCAGTGAGCATGTATGTGCTGGTCGAGGACCGACAGGCACCTGAGCATGACCGGGTCATCAAGGATGCGGTTCGCCGTGAAGTGTACATGCGAGACGGTCACACATGCCAAGACTGCGGCTGGAATCACGACCTATGGAACCCTTCCGACCCGAGGCATCTTGAAGCGCACCACATGAAGCATCATGCTGACGGCGGCGAGAACACGGTGGAGAATCTGACCACCCTCTGCAACATCTGCCACGACAAGCGGCACAGCAAGGGCGAAAAGGACTAGGCGGCCTTTCTGGCCCTCATGGCGAGCACGTCGGCAATGGCCCTCGCCACGGCGGCGGCCATATCCGGGGGAACGGCATTGCCGATCTGACGGGCTACTTCGGTCTTCGTGCCCGTGAAGACAAAGTGATCGGGGAAACCCATGAGCCGAGCAGCTTCTCGGTGGGTGATGGGACGATGCTGCTCCGGGTGTAGATACCGACCCTTTTCCGGCTTGAAGAACTCCGTCCGAATAGTCACTGACGGACGATCCCACCACAAACGGCCGAACAAGTCTGTACCGCCCGAAACCTTCCTGATCCAACACTGAGGAGTGATCTCCGGCGCATTGCGTTGCAAATCGAACCGATTGCCCCCCGGCGGAACGGCTCTGTACCGCTGCAGACTCTTGGCCGTCGGGTTCCGGCGAAAATGAAGATTGAGCGGTGCCGGGACATCCCTGATCTCGAACCCCTCCGGTGGCGGAAGATCGGAGATCATATCGGCAACGGTACGCCACCGAGGCAACCCCGTCCTTTCCGGGTCCAAGGAGTGCGTCGGCTTCGGTGGAAAGGACACGACGTCGAATGCCGACATCTTCCAGCCCACGATGAATGCCCTCTTCCGGGTCTGGGGTGCTCCGTAGTCGGCCGCATTGAGAAGAGCCGAGGTCGTCTTAAACCCGAGCTTTTCGGCTCTCTTAACAATTTCCTTCTTCTCGTCCGCCTTGAGCAGTCCCTGCACGTTCTCGATGACGAAGACTCGCGCACCGGACATGGCAACGATGTCCATGTACGGCTCCCACAAGGCTCGGCGGTGATCCCCTTTGCGCTTCTTGTTGAGCAGGCTGAACCCCTGACAGGGAGGCCCACCGATGACAATGTCGGCTTCGGGGACTTGTCCGACCAGCCCGCCCGACGCCCAATTCTCGATGTCGTCGCACACGGCATGGCTGCCGAAGTTGGCGATATAGCTGTTGACGGCCGCCTGATCGTTGTCCAACGCAAAGACGGACTCGAACCTCCCGCAGTAATCGGGATGAACGAACCCTAAGGTCATACCTCCGCAGCCGGAGAAAAGGTCGATCAGTTTGTGCTTCATGGTGATTTCTTGAATTTCTCCAGACTCTAGCAGAAGGGATGCAGTCGCTCAAGAACCTTCTCGATTCGGGGGTACCCGGCAACTGCCTGAAAACACACTCTCCGCCGCCGCCATCCCTCTCCTGACCGACTCATCGGCAAGATGGGCATACCGCTGGGTCATGCTCACGGTCTTGTGACCAAGGATGTGCTGAAGCGTGTAGAGATCGACCTTGCCGGTACTGACAAGCCTTGATGCAAACGTGTGCCGCAGGTCGTGGGGGCGAATTTCTGCGCGAAGATTGGCTGCGGCCTTGATACGGGTCCACGGCCAGCGGTAGTGGATGCGATTGCCGTTGGTCGAATGGAAGACCAAATTCGACCGCGCCTGTCGTTCGGCTCGGGCCTCGGCAAGGATGCTCTTCATCATGTCGTTCATGGGTAGGTACTGGCACCGTCCCTTAACCATGCTCTTGATCTCGAACCGGATGACGTCTCCCTCGTAGTCCACATCCGGCCACGTGAGGCTGAAGACCTCGCCCGTCCTTTTCCCTGTCGCGAGGCAGAACTGGAAGGCAAGGGCGACCATGCGGTTCTTCCATGTGCCCAGAACGGCCATGAGGCGGTCTAGCTCGGCATCGGTGAGGGGGTTGGTCACTTGGTTGTCGTATCGGGGCATGTCGAGGCGTGTCGCCGGGTTAGTGCCCTCGTAGAGTCCGTTCTTGGCTGCGTAGCTGTACAACCTGCTGATGAGTTTCACGTTCTTGGTGACCGTCTCCATCGCCAGTGGTTTCCGAGTCCCCTTGGTCCTTTGCATGCTCTTCATGGAGCACATGAACTCGGCTATGTCCGGCGGCGTGATCTCATCCAGCCGCATTTGCCCGAACCGTTTTCGGACACGGGTTTCCCAGACCTTGCGCCATGATCGCGGCGACTTCAGCTTTGAGTTATGCAGCCTGTCGAACCTGTCCCAGACCTCCTGCAAGGTCGGCACCGGCATCTTCTCCGGCACCACGGCTGCGACAGTGATATCGTGCCTCCACTTCGCTTCGATCTGTTCGGCCAGCTTCAGGGAGTCGACGGTCTTCGTCTTCCATCGGCCCCGCACCTTGATCATGACCTTGTATTTCCGGTGTTGCTGGAGGTTGGTCTTGCACTTGCGGCAAGACTTGGTGCCGAGTTTGTACGTCGATGAACAGTTCGGGCATTTGATCGTGATCGCCATCGATCCTCCGGGTAAACATAGGGTAAACTCACGACGCTTTTTCTCTGGTCTGCGCCATGAATTCACTCGGGTTGTTTCCAACCCCTATGCTTATCCGCAGGGACATTCTGACGGCCGATATAAACAACCATTCAAGCAGGTTGCAAACCGTCCCCCATTTGGGTAAACCCCACTTCTCAACCGGTTGCTCGGGTAGCTCAGTCGGTAGAGCAGGGGACTGAAAATCCCCGTGTCGGCGGTTCAATTCCGTCCCCGAGCACCATAGATATCAAAGGCCTTACGGAGTATTCTTCGTAAGGCCTTTTCCTTTGAGCGTTCTCATCCCGCCGCTTTTGTGCTTTTGGATGTTCAAATAATGCCAATGACTGCATCAGGTGTGCTGAACTGGCAGACTCTACCTTGTGTATCCTTTTGCATCTGGCAATCCATCAATCAGAATAAAAGCACTCGACTTTCCCCTATCATGTGCGAAAGCCCGTTCAGCCCAAACAAGCTCAAGGGAAAGAGGCCGGTACCTGGCGCGCTCTCCATTTTTGTTCTCTTCAGGATGCCGCAGACGGGGCCTGACTTCGCCCTGCCAGACGAGAATGGAATATTCCTGCCAACGGTTGCGACAGCCTACTTTTCAAGAGACGTTCATTGAC
The DNA here is from genome assembly GCF_004025585.1 of Pseudodesulfovibrio sp. S3. NCBI lineage: Bacteria > Pseudomonadati > Thermodesulfobacteriota > Desulfovibrionia > Desulfovibrionales > Desulfovibrionaceae > Pseudodesulfovibrio > Pseudodesulfovibrio sp. S3. Next base: position 15,001 of record NZ_QTZO01000013.1, on the reverse strand, counting down.
AGCCTGACCCATGTCTGTAACACCATTGTCACTTAATCGTAACATTGACACCAACCAATGTCTGGCCCGACTCAATATTCAAGGAGAGAGAGAATGAAGACTATCGGCAAAATTCTATTGGCAGTTCTCATGCTTGCCATGGCCACCACCGCCATGGCAGGGACACTTGAAAAAGTTCAGCAAAACAAAGAACTTATTCTTGGCGTCAGCGAAGGCGTGGCCGGTTTTTCCGCGCCTGACTCCAACGGTCGCTGGACCGGTTTCGACGTAGATATGGGCCATGCCGTGGCAGCCGCTGTCCTGAAAGACCCGGATGCCATCAAATTTGTGCCCCTTGCCTCCAAACAGAAGATCGTCGCTGTTTCCTCGGGCCAGGTAGACCTGTCCCGCGGCACAACCTGGACCATGAAACGTGACGGAAAGCAGGGCGTGGATTTCACCGTGGTCCTGTTCTACGATGGTCAGGGCCTCATGGTAAAGAAGAGCCTGGGCGTGAGCAAAGCCACCGACCTTGACGGCGCCTCGGTGGCCGTGGTCTCCGGCACCACTTCCGAGCTGAACGTGGCCGATTTCGCCCGCGCCAACAACATCAAGTTGGAAACCGTGGTCTTCGATTCCAAGAAAGAGGCCTTCAACGCCTATGTGGCCGGACGCACCGACGCCTTCACCACCGATGTCAGCCAGTTGGCCTCCCTTCGTGCCGGTGCGACTGATTCCGACCAACACATCATCCTGCCCGAAGTTTTCTCCAAGGAGCCCCTGTCTCCCTTTGTCCGTCACGGCGACAATCAGTGGAAGGACCTGGTCACATGGGTTCTTTTCGGACTCATCGAAGCCGAAGAAAAGGGCATTACCCAGGCCAATGTCCTGGAAATGAAAAAGACCTCTACCGACCCGATGGTCCAGCGCATGCTTGGCGCCACCGGCGACATCGGCACCTTCGTCAATCTGGACAATGACTGGCTGGTCCGTGCCATTCAGGCTGTGGGCAACTACGGCGAGATGTACAACCGCAACTTCGGCCCCGACACCGCCTTGAAAATCCCCCGCGGCCACAACAACCTTTGGACCAAAGGCGGGCTGATCTACGCCATGCCGATCCGCTAGCCGGACCGTCATCACGATGCACACACACCGCACCGACCGGGACCCTGGCCGGTGCGGTCGTTCGTTCACCCCAAACCAAAGCCGGTTGTTTTGAAAGCTTCCAAACTGAAAACGCAGTTACCCACGCTCCTGGCCCAGACTCTCGTAGTCGGGGCGATTCTCTATGTGGCGCTGCAACTCTTCCAAAACACCCAGGCCAATCTTGAGGCGCGCAACATCGCCTCGGGCTTCGGGTTCCTTTCCGTGGAAGGCGGGCTGCCCATCAACGACACGCTCCTGCCCTATTCCCCGGCCGACACCTATGGACAAGCCTTTGTCATCGGTATCCTGAACACCCTGTTCGTATCCGCCCTGTCCATCGTGCTGGCCACCATACTCGGTGTCCTGGTGGGCGTGGCGCGTGTGTCCACCAACTGGCTGGTGGCCCGTTTGGCGGCCGTCTATGTTGAGGTGCTCCGCAACATCCCCCTGCTGCTGACCCTGTTTTTCTGCTATTCGACCCTGCTGGCCTTCCTGCCTGCGCCGCGCAACAGCCTGAATCCCTTCGGCGATATCTTCATCAACAACAGAGGCATGTTCGCTTCCCGGCCAGAATTTCAGGACGGCATGGGGTGGGTGTTCCTGGCCGTGACCGGAGCCGCCCTGGCCTCCATACTGCTGATCAGGAAATCCAAACGGATGCGCGATGAGACAGGCCGAGGCCTCCCGGCCGGATGGCTCTCTCTGGGCCTGCTCGCAGGACTGCCCACCGCAGCCTACTTCCTGGCAGGCCAGCCGCTGGCCTTTGACGTCCCGGCGCTCAAGGGGTTCAATTTCAAGGGAGGCATGGTCCTTAAACCCGAATTTTCCGCCCTGCTGATCGGACTGGTGATGTACACCGCAGCCTTTATCGGTGAAAACGTGCGCAGCGGCATCCAATCCGTGGACAAGGGACAACTCGAAGCGGCCAAGGCCCTTGGCCTCAAACCGGGTATGGTCATGCGCAAGGTCATCCTGCCGCAGACCCTGCGCGTCTGCATCCCGGCCACCACCAACGATTACACGAGCCTTGTAAAGAACAGCTCCCTGGCCGTGGCTATCGGCTATCCGGACATGGTGTCCATCGGCGGCACCATCATCGGCCAGAACGACCAGGCCATCGAGATCATCGGCATGTGGATGGCGGTATACCTGACCATCAACCTCGTCCTTTCCATGGGCATGAACTGGTTCAACGCCAAAGTGCAGTTGGTGGAACGATGAGTTCTCAAACCAAGACCTTCACCCCCTCTCCGTCCTCACCGCCTCCCATCGCCGCCACCGGCGTCATCCTCTGGCTTCGCACCAATCTGTTTTCGAGCTGGTTCAATTCAGCGCTTTCCATCCTGGCCCTCCTGCTCCTGATCAAGACCATCCCGCCGCTGATTTCCTGGGCGTTGATCCATGCGGTCTGGTTGGGCGGCCCGGAGATGTGCGACGGCACCACCGGCGCGTGCTGGGCCTTTATCGCAGCCAAGGCCAGGGTCATGCTCATAGGCACCTACCCGCCGGAACTCGCATGGCGACCGCTGACAGCCGCGGTGCTGTTCGCAGGGGTGATCGCGGCCACGGTGAGCGGCCGTTGCCGAAAACGCATCCTGACCGGCATCTGGCCCCTGTTTTTCGTGATTGCCCTCTGGCTCGTCGGCGGAAACGCCGGACTAAAGGAAGTGGATCAGTCCATGTGGGGAGGTCTCATGCTCAGCCTCGGACTGGCCGCCGTGGGCATCCTGTTGTCGGTGCCATTCGGCATCCTGCTGGCCCTGGGGCGGCAGTCCAGGATGGTGAGCATCAGTTCCATCTGCATCGGATTCATCGAACTGGTCAGAGGTGTTCCGCTCATCACCATCCTGTTCATGGCCTCGGTGATGATGCCGCTGTTTCTGCCGGTAAACATGCAGATCAACAACCTGCTGCGCGTCCAGGTGGGCATCATCTTCTTCTCGTCCGCCTACATAGCCGAAGTGGTTCGGGGCGGACTGCAGGCAGTCCCAACCGGCCAGATCGACGCGGCCAAGGCCCTGGGGCTTTCCCCCTGGATGGTCACCTCCTTCGTGATCCTGCCGCAGGCTCTGCGCTATGTGCTGCCGTCCCTGATCGGCCGCTGCATCGCCCTGTTCAAGGACACCTCCCTGGTCATCATCGTCGGGCTGCTGGACTTCCTGGGCATGGCCAAGGCCGCTTCCCAGGATCAGGTATGGCTCGGCCATGAGGTCGAAGGCTACATTTTTTGCGCCGTGGTGTACTGGTGCATCTGCTTCGGCATGAGCCGATACGGCCGCAGCATCGAGAAACGCGGCCCCAAGAACAACAGCTAAAAGGCTTCGCCATGGATATCAACGAAATCGTCATTGACATAAAAGGGCTGAACAAGTGGTACGGCGACTTCCATGTGCTCAAAAACGTCGACCTCCAGGTTCACAAGGGCGAACGCATCGTCATCTGCGGACCGTCCGGCTCCGGCAAATCGACCCTCATCCGGTGCATGAACCAGCTTGAACATCACGAGGAAGGGGTCATCATCGTGGACGGGACCGAGCTCACAGGAAACCTGAAGGGCATTGAAAAAATCCGCCGCGAAGTGGGTATGGTCTTCCAGAATTTCAACCTCTTCCCGCACATGACCGTGCTGGAGAATCTCACCCTTGCCCCGATCTGGGTACGGAAAATGCCGAAAAGGGAGGCCGAGGCAACGGCCATGCATTTCCTTGAGCGGGTGCGCATCGCTGAACAGGCGGCCAAATACCCCGGCCAACTGTCCGGCGGGCAGCAACAGCGTGTGGCCATCGCGCGCGCCCTGTGCATGAACCCCAATATCCTGTTATTCGACGAACCAACATCGGCGCTGGACCCGGAGATGATCAAGGAAGTTCTCGATGTCATGGTAAGCCTGGCCGAAGAAAACATGACCATGGTTTGCGTAACCCACGAAATGGGCTTTGCCCGCACCGTGGCCGATCATGTCATATTCATGGATTGCGGCGAGATCGTGGAACAGAATCCCCCGGAGGAATTCTTCTCCAATCCGCAATATGACCGCACCAAGCTTTTCCTCAGCCAGATACTGCAGCATTGATCCCGCCGCGCAGCGATTTGAAAACAGGGGCTTGCTTTTCTAGACATCCCAAGGACAATTTGAACGTTTTTCCGTTCTCAACCGTACACTAATACATATTATTCTGGAGGATGAAACATTGTTCACCTGGCCTAAATCCAACGATGTTCTCGGTTCCGTCAACCGGGGAAACGCTATCGAATCCGGATTGTGCACGCTCTGCCGCGCCGACTGCCAAGGCAAATGCGAAACCTGGCTCTCTTCCCTGCGCGGACGTGAGATGCTCTACCCCCGCGATTTCGGCATGGTCACCGCGGGCAGCGGCAACACCACCCATGTGGGTGTCTCCTACAACTCCCTGCGCATCCAGGGCCTCAATTACGGAGCCCTCGGCTCCAAGGGCACCAACGGCGACCACCTGTTCACGGACGTCAGCCTGGAAACGAGCTTCGGCGCCGAGGAAAAGACCAAATGTCGCGTGCCCTTCATGACCGGCGCACTCGGCTCCACTTTCATCGCAGCCAAATATTGGGACTCCTTTGCCGTGGGCTGCGCCCTGGTCGGCGCCCCCATCGTGGTCGGTGAAAACGTGGTCGGCGTGGACCGCGAGTCCATCATCCAGAACGGCCGCATCTCCTCCGCTCCCGAGTTGGATCGCCGCATCGAAACCTACATGCGCTACTACGACGGCTACGGCGCCATCATCGTCCAGCTGAACGTGGAAGACACCCGCAACGGCGTGGCCGAGTACGTGGCCGAAAAATACGGCGACAAGGTCATCATCGAGCTCAAATGGGGCCAGGGCGCCAAGAACATCGGCGGCGAAATCGAAGTCTCAAGCCTCGAATACGCCCTTTTCCTGAAAAAACGCGGCTACCTCGTCGACCCCGACCCGGAAAAGGCCGAAGTGCAGGAAGGCTTCAAGCGCGGTGCGATCCACAGCTTTGCCCGCCACAGCCGCCTGGGCTACACCGAGCTGAACACCTACCAACAGGTCCACGACGACTTCATGAACTCCGTGGTCTACCTGCGCAAGCTCGGCTTCAAACGCATTTCCCTGAAAACCGGCTCCTACGGCATGGAAGCCCTGGCCATGGCCATCAAGTTCGCCACCGAGGCCAAGCTCGACCTGCTGACCATGGACGGCTCCGGCGGCGGCACGGGCATGTCCCCCTGGAACATGATGGAAAGCTGGGGCGTTCCCTCCATCCTCCTGCACTCCAAGGCCCACGAATACGCCACCCGCCTGGCCGCCAAGGGTGAAAGGGTCGTGGACATGTCCTTTGCCGGAGGCTTTGCCAAGGGCAGCAACATCTTCAAGGCCCTGGCCATGGGCGCTCCCTTCACCAAGATGATCTGCATGGGCCGCGGCATGATGATTCCCGGGTTCCTGGGAGCCAACATAGAAGGCGTGCTGAACCCTGAACGCCGCACCGAACTCAGCGGCAACTGGGACAGCCTGCCCGCTTCCGTCTCCAAGTACGGCAAGACCGCAGAAGAAATCTTCGCCTGCTACCAGGACGTGGAAGCCAAGGTCGGCAAAGATGAAATGAAAAACATCCCACTGGGTGCCGTAGGCATCTGGTGCCTGGTCGACAAGCTCTCCGCAGGTCTCCAGCAGTTGCTGGCCGGTGCCCGCAAGTTCGACCTGACCGGCATCAGCCGCGCCGACATCGCCTCGGCCAATCGCGAGACCGAACGCGAAACCGGTATCCCGTTCATCACCGATGTCATGGACGACACTGCCAAGAAGATCCTGGACATGTAAGGTCCGATTCTCACCACCAGACAATGTGAAAGGGCCGCTCCTGCAATGGAGTGGCCCTTCTTGTTGCTCATCAGCCAGAAGTCCTGGACTCATTGCCTGCCCTGCTTTCGGCAACGGCTTTGCTGGATTCAAGCGGCATGAGAAGGGACGCGCAAGGGTGCAATTGCCAGATTTTGCGTTACCTTTCTCCTTTATATTCAATCAGATAAAAACACGATCACGCTATGGACGCGCCAGGCATGGCCCGTGCATAGGAGGAGGCATTGCCACGGAGAATCCAACAAGGAGAACGCATAATGGAACTCACCTTTACCGTACACGGTCACTCTTGTGATCTTGCGCTGCACCCTGTGTCAGAGAAAACGGCCCGAATCATTGAAACCCATGGATCGGATGTCTATTCAATGAAAGCCCTGGAATGGTGGCGCAAAGGCAAAACCTCCACCTGGGGCATGCGTATCGATGACGTATGCCATATCCAGGTTTCAGTGGATGGAAAAGCCGTTGCCCTCGACCATGAGAGGATATTGGCTGATCCGATGAAGATTCGCAGACGAATGTATCTTGACAGCCGGGCCAAATACCTCTGTGTCCTCGGGTTCGACAACGAGATGTGCAAGTTTTCCTGGAAATGGGACAATATCTCGGAATTCGACCCGGCCAACTTCGAATTCATGGTGCACCAATGGGACCGCATCATGGGCGAACAGGGATACTTCATCCTGGACGAGATTCGCTACGGCAAGGAATTTGCCACCAACCACGATTGGTGCGACGCTTCCGGGTTCACCCTGGTTCCACCGCGCATCATCGACCTCGAAGAGGTCCGGCGGGAATTACAGAGAGGAACGCCCGAGCATGAAGGGCCGGCATTCCCGTCTTCCCTGTCGGATATGCATGCAGTCCCGAAACAATCCTGACCTATATCGCCGCAGGGGTTTTGAACACCCCCAAAAGCAGACCCCGTACCTTTTGGTACGGGGTCTCGGCGCGGGGAACAACCCCACAGGAACTACTGCTGTTCCGCAGGTTCGACCTGGACCGACGCCTCGGAGTCAAGCGCGGGCTGCAACCGAATGGTGACAGTGGTTCCCTTGCCGGGCTTGCTGGCCAGGGAGACGCTGCCGCCGCACTCCTCTATGATCTTCTTGATCATGGGCAAACCGAGTCCGCTACCCCCGTCCTTGGTAGAATAGAACGGGTTGAACGCCCGGTCCATCTGGTGCTCGTCCATGCCCGATCCCGTGTCGATGATCCGTATAACCACCTCGTTGTCGCCCATGCCAATTTCAATCAGGATCAGACCGCCGTCAGCCATGGCCTCGATGCTGTTCTTGACGGTATTGACGAGGCACTGCTTGAGTGAATCGGTATCCCCCTGCACCGAAGGCAAGGGCGGGGTCGTCCTGACTTCGATTTGATACCCGTGCTTGCCGTAGCCCGCGAGCATCAGTTCAGCCACATCCCGGCACACGGCCACGACATCAACAGTGCCTTCCGGGACACTCGACGGACGGGCAAAGCTGAGCATGCTGGTGAGCAGGCGATCCAATCGCTTTGTCTCATCCACGATGATCTGCACCTTCTCCCTTTCCTGCTCGCCGAGACTGGTTGACCGCAAAAGGGCGTTGGCAAAGCCGCCCACGGCGTAAAGCGGGTTGCGGATCTCATGTGCCAGGTAGGTGGACATCTCGCCGATAATGGCGAACTTATCCCGTTGCTGCTGGTACTTCTCGCGTTGGGTCCTCTCCGTGATGTCTCTGTGCATGACCATGATATGCGACATATTCCCTCGCATGTCGTAAATGGGATAGGCATAGAGCCGATAATACTGCAAAAGGCCGCTCCCGTTGACCCGCGTGATCAGGGTCTCTTCCTTCTGTCCGCTCTGCAGGGTCTTGTGAAAAGGGCACTGGGGATCAAGCTGATTGCAAAAATCGGAGCCGTCTCTCAGGCGGGCGGCGACCCAGCACGGCTTGCCCAGAAGTTCCTTGCGGGGAACCCCGGCCCGCTGCCATACAGTCCGGTTCAGATCCTGAATGATCCCCTTCTTGTCGAGCAAAAAGATGTCTTCCCTGATTTCATCGATGATGGATTGGATCAGCGTGCGCTGATGGTCCATCTGAACCATGTAGTTGCCCTTGACCACGGCCATATCATGCAGTCCGCACAGGAACACGATCTCGCGATGATCCATCAGGGCGATGGAATCCGGGAGAGACTGGCGGAGCCTCGACCGGATGGACTTGTCTCCCGTAATTTCAACGACCAGGTTGATCTCGGGATGGGCCGCGAGCATGGCCTCAAATGACACATAGACCGGACAGGTCGTCTCGTAGAGGTTCGGAGCATCGCCCTGGTCCGCGTTGCTTATGGCGGTCAAACGCATTTCAGGCAGGAATTCCCTGAAGGCTTCGTTGTAGATAAGATCAATCAGGACCTTCAGGGTCGCCCCTGTCCCCACGACCCCCACATTGAACGGCCCCAATGAACCGTTCCAGTAGCAGATTCCCATATTCTCATGGGTAAAATCATTCATGACAAGTCTCCGAGGTGACTAGCGGTTTGAATCAACGAACGGCTGATCCGTCAATGAGTTCCGACATGCTTATCTGCCCGTGTCTGAGAAGCTTCCTTTCCGTGGCCCGCTGGACCGTCTGTATGATTTCCGGCATGGACGCGGGCTTGAGCAGGTAGTCGAACACCCCGTTCTGCAGGAGATCCATGGCATCGCCGATGGAGGTATGTCCCGTCAGACAAATGGTTTCCACGTCAAAACCCTGCAGCCGTATTTCGCTAAAGGTTTCCGCGCCGGACATGCCGGGCATTTTCATGTCGAGCAATACCACATCATAGTCCCTGGTGACGAGCATATTGATGGCCTCATGCCCGTCCTGGGCCTCGTCCACATAATAATTCTCCTTTCTCAGGAGCTGGGCTACGGATTTTCTGAACCGCTCTTCGTCGTCGACCACAAGGATTCTTGCCTTGATTGTCATAAGCACCTCATTATGATTTGACCGGGATACACACCGTGAATGCCGCCCCCTCTCCGGGTCGGGAGTTCACCGAGATGTTCCCCCCGAGTTCGTTGACGATCCTCAGGCTGACGGACAGTCCGAGGCCCGTGCCTTCGCCCGGTGATTTGGTCGTGAAAAAGGGGTTGAATATCCGTTCGCGCAATTCTGCCGGGATGCCCGGACCGGTATCCCGTATTTCCGTACAGGCCATTTCACCCGAACAATACGTGGTAATGAGGATGTCGCCATCGGCTTGCACGGCCTGCACCGCATTGATGAGAAGATTGAGAAAGACCTGCCGCAAGAGCGGGGGATCGGTCTTGACCATGGGCAACCGGTCGTCGAACAAACGGATTATCCGGATGTTCTTCGGACTGGTTTCGCGCTCGACCAGCTCCAACATGTCCTCCACCAGACGATTGATGTCGGCAAGCTGGGATACGGTCTTTCTGTGACGGGCGAAATCCAGCAGCTTGTGGGTGATGTCGGAGCAGCGCATCACCTGCGCGTAGATGACGTCGAGGCTCCCCCGGATTTCCTCCATTTCTTGGGGAGACGGGTTTGAAGCGAGGTTGAACCGCATGAGCTCCGCTTCCTGCATGATGATGTTCAGGGGGTTGTTTATCTCATGGGCTATGCCGGTGGAGAGCTCGCCGAGTGCCAGTACGCGTTGGGACTGAATGAGCTGGTCCCCAAGTTCGGACTGCTCGACCGAGGCATCCTTGAGCCAACGGGCGGACGTCCTGAGCAGCATCCACATGACAACCGTCAACACGGTGGCAATGGACAAGACAACCGTGCTCCCGCTGAATTGCCGTTGCCAGACAAGTGCCGCAATGGCCAGGCAGGACGCCGGGTAGGCATATTGTCCCACCCGGACGATATCTCTGGCCCGAGTCAGGCTCATGCGTTCTCCCGCCGCTGTCTTCGGAGCCGGGCGTGCTCATGGGCAGCACGGATGCGCTCAAGCAGGTTGTCGATGGAAAACGGCTTGAGGATATAGTCATAAGCCCCCTGGCTGATGCCTTCGACGCCCGACTGCATGGAGCCGTGCCCCGTAAGCAGGATGACCTCCACCTCCCGGAACCGCTTGCGGATCTCCTTCAGCGTCTCGATGCCGTTCATGCCCGGCATGCGCACGTCCAGGACCACCACGTCGACCGGGGTGTTTTTCAAGAACAACAGAGCCTCCTCGCCGGTGCCGACAGTGTCCACATCCACATTGCGTTTTGTCAGGCGCCGCTCGATCAGCTTCAGGAAATCGGGTTCGTCGTCCACTACGAGTATTCTGATTCTGGTCATGCTTCCTCCTTGCAACCGGGGAAATGAGGACAGGCGAACGGCAGCCTGACAGTGAACGTGGTGCCGAGACCCTGCTCACTGTGCACGTTGATGGTGCCGCCGATCTTGCTCAGGGTGCTGTAGACTATGGACAGGCCCAGGCCGGTCCCCTCGCCTGTTGGTTTTGTCGTGAAAAAGGGGTCGAAGACCTTGGAAAGGTTCTCCCTGGAAATACCCTCGCCGCTGTCGGCGATATCCATGGCGACCATATCCCCCTCCACGCGGGTGGTGACCGTGATGGCGCCGTTCTCGCCGATGGCGTCTATGGCGTTCTCCAGCAGATTGAGAATGACCTGCTGCACCTGGTTGGAATCGGTGGTGATGAGCGGCAGTTCCTGATCCAGACGGCAATCCACCTGGATATTCCGATGCCGGGTTTCATTTTCCAGGAAAGCCACCGTCTGATTGGCCAGCATATTCAGGTCCACGTCCTCGTTCAGCGGTTCCATGCGCCGGGCAAAGCCGAGCATCCTGTGCGTGACCTTGCGAGCCCGCTCCACGTGCCTGTCGATGTCGGCAAGCGCTTCCTGGAGCTCGTCCACGGCCTTGCTTTCTCCCAGCTCGCCGTCGTTGAGAATGTCCCGTATCCAACCTGCGCTTTCCCGGATGATGGAAAGCGGATTGTTGACCTCATGGGCCACCCCGGCCGCCAGCTTCCCCAGGGAAGCCATCTTGCTGGACTGCATGACCGCCGCATCCATGGCCGCCCGTTCACGATCCGATGCCTTGAGCTTTGCCACCACCGAACTGACCGTGACGTACGCGCCTAAGAAGATCACCAACGCGCACACCCCGAGCAGGGTGTATATCAGGGATTTGGTCCGCATCAGGGGAGACAGCCCTTCCTCCGGATTTTCCAGAATGACCAGACGCCAGTCAGTGTTGGCCAGCGGGGTCGTCCCGGCCAGAAAGGTCGAGCTACCGTCAGACCATTCCAGTATCTCGATATCCCTGCCGCCCTTGTGGTCCGGGATGGATGCCTTTGACAGCACCTTCCCTCCGAACCGGGACGGCGTTTGCAACTGGTTTTTGTCGTTGACGATATATGCGTCACCGTATTTTCCGGTACGGACATTTCTGACAAGCGAGATAAAGACGTCGGAATCGATGGTGGCCCGGAGTATCCATGTCTTGCCGGCTTCCTGCCGCTTCACGGCAATGATGAAATGCGGGAAATTGCGGAATCCCATGAACACGTCGCTGATATACAGCCCCTTGAGCATGACCTGATGGAACCAGGATTCGTCCTTGTAATTGACCTCCTTGAGGTCGAACGGACCGCTGTACGCCTCATGGCGGCCATCATGACCGATGACGCCTACATCAATGAAGGAACGCGATGTTTCGTGAATGACTTCGAATACCGCGTCGAGGTAGGCCTGATCGGTCATTTCCGCAAAGGAATGCATGTCCGCCAGCATGCGGAGCTGCACCACCCGCTCATTGAGGAACATGTCTATGGCATCCCGCCTATTGCTCACCATGAGCTTCAGATTGCTGGTCAGTTTTTCCTCATAGGTCTGCTTGAATTCGGCATGGATGACATAGCCCAGCGCGAACAGAGGGACGAGGGAAAGGCCCAGGATGATCAGGACGAGATTCCACTTGAGCCTGGTATAGGATGTACTCATCATGACACGTACCTCGCGGCCCCGTGTTCAGTGGGCAGGGTCGAAAGGACTGTGCCGATGTCATTTTCAAACTTGTTCCTGTACCGGGCACATGCCTGCGAATCCGCCATGGACATGTCGATCTGGCGCGTGTGCATGAGCAGATAGCCCAGAATGGCCATGGCCTCTTCGACGGCCTCCCTGGACACCCCTTCAAGTCGGGCAAACAGGGCGTCTTCCTTGATTTCTACGATGAAACCGTGCCGCTCCAGCACCTCCTCCACAAGCTGCGCCCTGGAATGACGGCGCCCCATGTCGGCTCCGCCGCCCTTGAATTGGAACAGGGCATAGTTCGCGTTCGAGTCGTCTCCGGCAAACCCTTCTATGGTACAGAAATGAAAACCGAACCGGGACTGGAGATTGCAGTAGTTTCTGCCCACAATGAAGTAGTTGCGTTCTCCCATGTCGTTCATGGCTCCCGGCGCAAGGGCCGGATTCCGAGCCGCGCTGCTGAGCACGGACATGAAACCGTCAATGCAGACGGGCGGCGGTCCTTCCCAGGGAACAGCCATCATGCCGAACCACAACGCCTTCATGGCGTTGGAACGGACATCCTCGATGCTGATGCTTTTGCTCTCGGCAGATTCAGCCGTGCCGCCGCCAAGGTCCACCAGCCAGTATTGCATGGCCTTCTCACCGGTCAGCCTGCGCGCGCTCGAAACGGGCCGACTGCCCTTGGTGAACATCTCGGCCACGGCCTTTTCATGACAATACCGGGTGATATCGTGCAGGGATCGGCAACTCTCTGGCCTGAAATCGGGCGATTCCGGGTCGGTCAGGTTCAGGGGGGTTATGAAGGCGAGCACATTTTTCAAGGCCATGCCCACATCAGAGACCCTCGGCTTGGGTGCCGGTCTGGACGACCGGTCGATCTGCTTCTGGCGGTGACCGAGATACACCGTTCCCGTGGAACCGTTGACCGTGACCAGGCCGACCCCGGAAAGCCGTTCGATTGCACCCGGCGCACCGATCAGGGCGGGAACGCCGTATTCCCGGGCGACATTCGCCAGATGTCCCACGGGACTGCCGAACTCCGTGACCAGAGCCGCGGCCTTCGGCAACAGGGCCGACAACTGCGGACGGGCGTTCCTGGCCAGCAGGACTGCTCCATCGGGAAACCCGAACATGTCCTCCTTGGTCTCCACTTTGACCACATAGCCGAACGCGGCACCGGGACTGGCTGGAGTGCAACCAGACAACAGCGCCAAATGCCTGCTCTCGTCTTCGTCCGAGACTGTTTCCGGCGCTCCGGAACTCACCGTCAGGGGACGGCTCTGGAGAATGACTATCTTCCCGTCCCGTGCCTGCGCCCATTCGATGTCCTGCGGATGTGAAAAATGATCTTCGATACGCATCGCCATGGCCGCCAGCCGAAGCGCATCGGCGTCGGTGATGGAAGGGGCAACGGCCAAATCCCCGTAAAGGCGCTCCTTGCGAACCTTGCCGCCGGAGGCCAGCACGAAGCAAACTTCCTTTTCGGCTGTATCCCTGCGAACAATGGCCTGGGTGGTCCGGTCGATGATCCATGAATCCACCTCCGAACTACCGTCCACGACCGCACAGGGCAAACCGCATACGGCATTGACGACGACGGTATCGTCATCCCCCATGGGGGACCGGGTGTAGACCACGCCTCCAGCCCTGGCGTCGATCATTTCCATGCACCCCACAGCCATTATCATGTCGTCCTCACGAAGACCGCGATTGCGGATATAGGTCATGGCCGTGGCCGAGTACATGCTGGCCAGGACAGCACGATACGCTTCCATCAGGTTGGCCGGACGCACACCCAGCACAGACTTGAACTGTCCCGCGAAACCGGCTTGTTCGGAATCTTCATCCAGGGCACTGCTGCGCACGGCAAACCGGATATTTCCGAATCGCGCGCACTGGGCCTGGACGGCCTTTTCAATCTCAACCGGGATCTGGGCGAGATCAATGGCGTTGCGAACAGCCTTTTCAAGGCTGTAGAGCTGTTCCAGATTGCTGCCGTCATGGATCTGAATGAGTCGGCTGATCTCATCATCAAGCCCGGTGCTTTCCATGAACATGCGGAAAGCCGAAACCGTGATGGAAAACCCGTGGGGGACATCCACGCCGAGCCTGGCACGAATCTCTCCGAGCAGGGCCACCTTCGACCCTGTTTCGGGCAGGGATTCGGCCCGGACTTCCTTCATTTCAAGCACAACAGGACCGAGCGGCCGGGCCGAACGGGATTCGAAAGCTTCGTCCATGGACTGGACAACATTGTTGAAAACATTCCTGAGCGCTTCATATTTTCCGGGAGCCATGAGGCAGAGGCGTTCGATCATCTGGCGCACGCCCGACGCCACCTTGAGGCTTTGCGCCCTGACGTGGGATATGCCGAACACCTGGTCGGACTGCGCCTCGCCGGTCATTTCGGCCATGAGTTCAAGTGCTTCGTTGTTGGCCGACAGCAGCAGCCGGAAGTTCTCCGATTTTGCCAGGAACAGTTCTGCCGTTTCATCCTTTTCGTCAGGATTTCTGTGAATGAAATTGAAAAGAGTCTTGAGCGTATTCTTCACGGCACACCTCCGACAGTTGGGCCTAGCTCCGCTGCCTGGATCTGACGGCATCCAGCACCTTGAAATACAATTCGTCGGTACCCACCGGCTTGAGCATGAAGTCGAAGGCGCCGAAGTCCATGCCCTGGATGAGCGTCTTGGAATCGGCGTGTCCTGTCAGGATGATGACCGGAAGGTCGGGGGCTATGGCCTTGATGCGCCTCAAGGTCTCGATGCCGTTCATCTCGGGCATCATGACGTCGAGAATGACCACGTCGAACTCGGCGTCCCGAATTTTGTCAATGGCCTCCTGACCGCTTGAAGCGATGGTTATTTCGGCATTTCTGCGCTCGAATCTGCGCGAATAGGCGGTGAGAAAGTCGGTTTCATCATCAACCAGCAACAAACGTATTTTCATCATCTCGATTCTCCTCGGTTCAGCCCCATCTTGGGGCCGGAGGTGGGGGCACACCTCCGGCCCCAAGATGGGGCTGAAC